>JABGVH010000252.1 GCA_018646195.1 Halobacteriovoraceae bacterium | reverse complement strand
CGCTTCAGTTGAGTACAAAGAACTATTGGCCCAGAGTCAGGAAAAATTGCGCCTTTGGGGAGTTAAGAAAAAGCAAATGGAGAAATGGTATCGCCGTGGAAAAGTTCCTCGCGCCATTACCATCTACTCTCCTACTAGCGGCATTGTCAGAAACAGAAGAGCGGTTAAAGGTCGCTACTTTAAAGAGGGTCAGAGTTTCTTTGACTTAGCCGACCTCTCGGATGTTTGGGTAGAATTAGATGTTTACGAACACGACTCAGGCCTGGTCAAAACAGACCAAGAGGTCTTACTGACCTTCTCGGCTCACCCAGGCAAGCAATGGAAAGGACGCTTGGATTTTATCGATCCAGTTCTCAATCCAAAAACTAGAACCTTAAAGGTCCGCGCTACTATTGAAAATTTTGAGGGTAACCTCAAACCAGGAATGGTGGCCGATGGAGTAGTGACGGTCAAAATGCAAGGCACTCCCCTAGTAATTCCAAGAAATGCTGTCATCGATACAGGTAAGAGAAAAGTCGCCTGGGTCAAGGTAAGTGGCAAATCTTTTCAGGCCAAGGTGATTAAAACAGGCTTTGAAAGTGAAGGATACGTGGAAGTTGTCGAGGGATTAATGGAAAGCGAAGAAGTAGTGATAGAAGGAAATTTCCTGCTCGATGCCCAGGCACAACTCTTTGGCGGGTACGAAAGTGATTAAAAACTTAATCGAAAAATGTATTCATAACCGTTCATTGGTAATCGTTCTTTTTATCTTTGTCTCACTGGGTGCCGTATTCACTCTTAGCATCTCCAATATTGATGCCATTCCAGATATTGGCGAAAATCAACAAATTGTTTTCACCGAATGGTCCGGCCGCTCTCCAAAAGATATCGAAGAACAGATTACCTATCCGCTTTCAGTTGAACTACAAGGAATTCCGGGAGTCAAAGATGTGCGAGGAATGTCGGCATTTGGCTTTAGTACTATATACGTAATTTTTAAAGAAGGAGTCGATTTCTATTGGAGTCGTTCACGGCTACTTGAAAAACTCTCCACTACAAAAGGAGTGTTACCAACAGGCGTCTCTTCAAAAATGGGACCTGATGCTACTGGCCTCGGTCAGGTTTTCTGGTACACAATTGAAAATAGTACTGACAACCCCCATCCAAAGTCACTGGCCGAACTTCGCTCCATTCAAGACTTTTATCTTAAGTTTCACCTTCAATCGGTAGAGGGAGTCAGTGAGGTCGCCTCTATTGGCGGCTTTGTTAAAGAGTACCAAATTGATGTCGACCCAAAGAAGATTTTCGCCTTTGATGTCCATCTCACCCACTTAATAAAGGGAATAAAGAATTCGAATCAAGATGTTGGCGCCGAAGTCATAGAAGAAGGCGGCCGGGAAATGGTTGTCCGAGGTCTAGGATTTTTTAAAAAGCTTAGCGATATTGAAGACGTAGTGATTGCAGTTAAGAACCAGACCCCGATAAGAGTCAAAGATGTGGCACGTGTCAGCTGGGGACCATCCTTCCGTCGAGGCGCCCTCGATAAGAATGGTCAGGAAGCCGTCGGCGGTGTCATCACCATGCGCTACGGAGAAAACCCTAAAAAGGTCATCGACCGGGTTAAAGAAAAAATTGAGACAATTAAAAGAGGACTTCCAAAGGGTGTAGAGCTAGTGCCCTTCTATGACAGGACGGAATTAATTGAGAGAACGATTGGAACAGTCTACAAGGCCTTAACTCAAGAAATTATTATCACAATTCTTGTGATCCTCTTTTTCTTACTACACTTTAGATCTTCCCTTTTAGTCTCCCTTACACTTCCTCTGGGTATTGGCATTAGTTTTATTCTAATGCACTTACTAAAAATTGATTCCAATATCATGAGTCTCTCAGGCATGGTCATCGCCATTGGCTCTATGGTGGATATGGGAATCATTATGACTGAAAATATCTATTCTGAACTAGCCAATAACCCTGGCGTCGACGAAAAGAAAAGAATTCAGTTAATCTCAAAAGCCGCCAAAGAAATTGGGCCAGCCATACTCACGGCTGTTTTAACAACCATAGTCACTTTTATGCCTGTTTTTGCACTCGAAGGAGCTGAAGGCAAACTCTTTGGCCCCCTCGCCTGGGCAAAAACCTTTGCCATGCTAGGATCAGTTTTGGTGGCGCTTTTCCTAATCCCTTCCTTGGCAGTCTATTTCTTAAAAGGAGAGCTCAAACCGATTGAAAAAAATAAAATCAGTTCAAAAATTGTTTCCGTCTATAAAAAATTATTAGAAAAAGTACTGGCCCGTAGAAAAGAATTCATGATGCTTCCGCTACTCTTATTAATTCTGGCCGGGGTAGGCTTCAATTTTCTAGGCAAGGAATTCATGCCCTCTTTTAATGAGGGTGACGTTCTCTATATGCCAGTCAGTACTCCCGATATTTCAATGTCAAAGGCGAGAGAGCTATTGGCCTATACCGATAAGGTTTTAAAGGACCATCCCT
>JABGVH010000134.1 GCA_018646195.1 Halobacteriovoraceae bacterium | reverse complement strand
TAGAAGTAATGAGGCCCCCGCCTGTTTTGAAAGGGCCTGCCAAACACTGGAGTCGCATATTATCCATTGGGGTTCGGTTGCCAGTCCCAGCGAATACGCCCAGTGGTTACAGCGCTGTGATATCTTGCCAGTCACTGGCATTCAGGATTTCTTTGGGGTCAGCGTAGTGGAGGGCATCTATGCCGGACTCTATCCGCTCCTACCTAATCGACTGGCCTACCCTCAGCATATTCCAGCTAAGCTGCAGGAGCACTACCTCTATCAAAACTCAGAGGACTTAGAGCGGCGGCTGATTAACCTATTGGCCAATTGGCAAACCACCTCCGTCGACCCGTCGCTGGTGGAACATGTCGCCTGCTATGATTGGACGCGGACTATTGCTGAGTATGATGCTGAGTTTGAAAAGTTGGCAAAAAAATAGGTGAAAATGGGATTGGACGTCCAGATTCACCTATTATATTTTTTTTTCTGCTTAAGTAAGCTTCTTAAATTCGCTGGCCTTCAGGTGCCGCATCCCAAAAGACTGAGGGAGTGATGCTAACTGAGCCCGCCGCTTCTGCCATCTCTAACATGCGATTTTCGATCTCTTTAAGGCGTCTCTTATGTTTCGCAAGTTCTTCACCCTTAGCAAAAATAAGTAGCATCTGAGTGGTTTGAACTTCCATTTTAAGTTCTAAAAGTTCTAGTGAACCGTCGTCAAAATTTCTCTTAACTTCTTTAGTTTCTGTGATGACCCGGCCTTCGGCCTCAAGGTAATGCAGCTTCATCGCCTCTTTCTCTTCAACGGTACAGCTATCACAGTTTTTGAGGAATTCTTTCATCGCCAGGGCGCCCACTTTATAGGGGCCATTGAGATTTCGATCACAGGCATTAAGACCTTCGAAGTCATGTCCGGCTGGACAGACGGCGTGAAAGAAACCCAGGTGCTTGCCAGAGCCATCACTGTGACGGGCCTCGTGAAAGAAAGTGGAAAGCCTACCAAATCCATTGGCATCGGATTTTGGATTAGTTTTATTGATCAGAAGGCGCTCTAGAAAATGACCTGGTCCGATTTGAATGACACCTGATCGCGGTGAAGAGAGCTTGACTTTATAATTGCCAAATCCTTTCTTAGGAATGGTCAGCTCAAATAAGTTTCCAGTGGATTTTCCGGCATAGTAAAGTGCCGCCCCGATATTACTCATAACGGTGACGCCTTTCTTACCATCTGGAGTGGCCGGCCTGGGTGTGCCGCGCTCGATGATGGGAGTCACGCCGGAGTTTTCAAAGCCATTAAAAGGCTTGGCATCTAATTTCATATCTTCGACTTTCTGGTCGCGGATGACATATTGAACCCGCGCCTCTAGCCAACTGGCCAGGGTTTCAGCGTCGAGACTGTCGATTCCAAAAACTTTGAGGGTCTCTGCTGAGGCCTCTTTTTTAAAGCTCAGTCCCTCTAGTAGAGACAGGTCACGCTCCATAGTTTTTCTTTGAGACTTCTTGATTTTTTTTGAAAATTTAATAGCAACGGAGTGATCGGCAGCTAGCACTTGAGTGGCCAGTGCCAGAGTAAGGGCAGTCAGGCCCAAGCATTTTGGCAATAAATTCATAGTCTTCCCCTGTTAGTAGGGAGGTTTTATCCCGAGGTGCTGCTGCGCACAAGGAAAAGGAAGAATTTACAAGTTATTCCACTAGGCATCGCAATTCTGGCGCCTTATTGACCTTCCAGATCAGGTCCTCCACCAGGTAGTGGAAAATCACCACCCCTATAAAGGTAGAGGATAGCAGCCGCCCGCCTTCACCTAGTAGCGGCAGGAAGTGAAAGAGCGGCAATGCCAGGCCTGCATAGATCAGTCCCACCAGTAGCCAATTTTGAAACTTCTTGGGCTCAGTTGGAAAGCGCACTCGGTAGTAGAGTTTCATAAAGCCAAATTTTTGAACCCCGTGGTAAATACCGTCGCAAATTAAGTACAGTAAAATGGAGGCTTCCAGGTAGTCGTCGACAAAGAGAAAGAGGAAAATATAATTGACTAGAATGGCGCAGATAAAAGTCAGCTTGCTCCAATAAACAGGTTCTCTCTTATAGGCCTGCCAAATAGTTTTGAGAACAAAGATGGCAAAAAGAACCAGTCCTATATTGAGTAGTATTTCCCCCGCCGCTTCGGTGGTGTCTTTGTGGATCACATACTGCTCAATATTTTCAGGGTCTAGTATTTCCTGAAAGAACCAAGAGCCAAAGAGAAAATAGAACATCGACTTTTCAAGCAGTCGCTCCCAGAAAAAGGTCCGGCATTTTTGCTGGTAGAGGTCGAGTAGAAAAATATTCTGTTTAAAGACATGCCAAAAACCATAGAAGACGATGATGTCGATAACTCTGTCTTCGTAACCTAATTTAAAATAGAGGGGCATTAGCACCACAGTGGCGATGAATAGTAGAACCAGCAGGTACTTCTTCCTGGCCCATTCGATGGGATCAAAAAAGGCGCGGGAAAAAGTGTGGATGATATGGGGCTGGTCGAAACATAGTAGGTAGCTAAAATAAATAACACTGACGGTTTGCTGGGGTTCCCAATTAAAGACCGCAGTGCAGAGATAATAGATGGCGACGATCAACGGTGTCAGTAGAATTGATCCCGAAAAAAAGAGGGCGTCATTCTTTGGGTCTAAGAGTGCCTGCATGTGTTTGCCATTAGTCATAGCTGTATTATATCGCACAGACTTGGTGGTGGGGATGCTTTTCGTGTATAATACACAATAGTTTCGATAGGTTGTTCTCTATGATTAAAGGACTGGTAAGGCCCAGCTATATTGCTTTCTCGCACCTAATGGGAAAGGCCACAAAGGCCTTCTATCCCCATTTTCCCTACGGCCCAGGCCGGCTGACTATCCTGCCGACTACTAAGTGCAATCTCTCCTGTGATTTCTGCTCGGTTAAAGAGAGCCTCAACGCTCCCGAACCGGGAGTGCTTTCGCTGGATGAATGGAAGCGGGTGATCGACTCCATTCCTATTTACACCGCTGTGGATTTTTCAGGCGGGGAAGTTTTCTTTGCCAAGAATTTTATAGAGATGCTGGAGTACTTCTTTCAAAAACCTAGGGCCTCCTCGATCATCACTAACGGCTCAACTCTGACCAAACCAATAGTCGAAAAATTTATCGACTTCAAACTTCCCATGTTCCTGGTCTCCCTCGATGGCATGGCCAGCTACCACGACCGCATTCGCGGTAAGGCGGGAGTTTTTGAGCGCGCCACTGAGATGCTGGGGCATATGATTGAGGAGAAGAAGCGCCGCAAAGTCTCTTTTCCAATTACCTGTATCAAGACGGTACTGACTGAAGACAACGCCGATCAAATTCCCCAACTTTTGGAGTTTGCTGAAAGGCTTGGGGTCGACCAAATTCAATTCGCCATTATGTACCATAACCGCCTGCAGATGAGCTTTGTCACTTTTAAGGAATTTGAGCGGCCAGAACTTATCGAGGGCAATAGCTATGCCTATCCGGCCAGTGTTATTCCCAGCATCTTGAATGCCGTCGAGCAGATCTTTGAATTTAAAAAGAAGAGTAAAATGTACGTCGGCATGGCACCGGAGATGAAAACAAAAGAAGAAGTGCTGCAATTTATCAAAGACCCCAAGAGCATCGGGGTCAAAAGTTGTGGCAGGCCTTTTACCGATCTCTTCCTACATGGAGACGGTCAATTGACTGGTTGTATTTCCCACGATTTTGGAAATATCCGCGACTTTGATTACGACGTTCAGAAGACTCTTAAGGGCCCGGCCGCCATGGCCTGGTTAGAGCATTTCAAAAAGCAAGAAGATTACTACCCAGTTTGTGAGGGCTGCTGCCGAGCGGTCCACACAGTAAAACCAAAATAAAAAAAGGCCCGCTATCTCTAACGGGCCCCTTTTAATAATTAAATTACTTTAAATACTTTTAAAAATTCTTAGCGAACAACTCTTCTAAAAGTTGCCGACTCTTCCCAATCAATAAACTGAGCGTGGTTGAGGACTTTAGTGCGGTCGGTGCTAATTCTAAAAGTGATGTCTGCCACTTCACCGGTACTGAGGTTGGCCAGTCGAGCGATCGGCAGTATAATTTGTTCTTGTGAATTAAAGACAACCGTTTGGTACTCACCTGGGTTGAGTTCGCGGTCAAAGCGAATGGCGCCATTGACAGCAATTCGGAGAGTCAGGCTTTCATTTTTAAGCGCTGATAATTTGCCAGTTGTCACTGCTAGGTTGCCCCCTGTGACTTCTGCCGCCACAAGTGGAGTTGTAAGAGCAGAGAAAAATTCACTGGCGGTATGAAGTGTAACCGCGTGGTTGTCATTGATAACTGTTTGACTGCCGCGATTGTCATGACTGAGGCGCCTGACTTCCACTGCAACTCTGCGAGGACTTGAATTGTCTTCCGCTCTAAAAGTAAGCTGCGAACGATTGAGGTTGGCGTTGATGCTAAAGTCAGTCACTCCGCCGACTGTTGCATTGATAAAGCTAAAGAGAACTGTAGCATTGGTACGGTGGTCGACAACTGTATAGGCGCGGCGTTCTTGACGGTAGCGAGTAACAGTCCGGCAAATTCTTTGGTTATAAGGTTCTTGACGGCATTGACGGGTGGGGGGAGTCGTTCGGCAGACTCGGCGACCAGGTTGCATTCGGCAAACTCTTTGGTTATGACAGCGGCGCTGTCCACCTGGAGTTGTGCGGCAGATCTGGCGAACGCGACAAACTTGGCGGCCAGGTTCTGTGTGACAAACTCGACGACCAGGAACTGTCCGGCAAACTTGGCGGTAGCGAGTTTCGTTGCGGCACTCTTGTTCTTGGTAGGGAACTTGAACCCAACGGTATTCGATTTTGGTGGTTTCAGTACTTAAATTCATTTGATGGTTGCCACGAACCCCTGAATAATTAAAGCGGTCACTGTCTACTTCACTGGCAGCAATTCCAAAACTAGTTGTAAGGGCCAGCATGGCGGCAATAATAAAACTCTTCATTCCTCTCTCCCTGAATAAAATAATAGTAAATGTTTAGATGACCCCATGCTAACGGTTGAGCAAAAGAGACGACAAAAGAAAAAAATTCAGAAGTGCGTTAGTGACTTGATTTTAGGTATTCTAAATAATCTTACAGGGAAAAAGGGGCCATGCTGTCCCTGATCAAAACGCTCAAGGAACTATGGGGTGATAAGTGACTCAATAGAAATATCAAAACCTAATTGACGGGCCTTTGTAATAAAGCGCAAGAGGTACTTATGGGGACTTCCCACCGGGCCTTTGTGAATCCGCAGCACCTTCTGATTGGGAGAGTAGACCATCAAGGGGTAATCAAGGGCGCTAAAGCTGTTTAGCTTCTGGCTAATGATCAAGGTCTTACTTTTTGAAATTTTTTGAAACTGCTTATTGATCTGCTTGATCACCTCTTCTTCACCTGGCCCAAAGTTGGAGTAGGGGTCGAGGGTGGAGCGCGAGGCCGGTCGCCGCAGGCTACTATTATTTTTCTGAACCGCCGAGAGGAAATTGATGCCCTGGATATAGGGCCTGCCATTTGTGTCGGCCAAAACTAAAAGCGCCAGGTCTTCCTCTTCAAGTTGCTCGACAATCCGCTCCTCGCCATCGCGAAGCACCACTGTCCGGCCGCGGATCTTATAGGGCACGATACTAATTTTTTTGGAATTGACCAGGTTGCTAATATGCGCCTGATAAGTTTCTATCACTTCCTTCGAGCTTTTTTTATTCTGGTAGTCCTGGTCGTAGGGAAAGAGTCCCTCGAGGATTCCTCCGGCCGCCGGTCTGGCCAATAAGAAGTTCGGCCTGACGACATACTTTTCTGAAGCGATCAGCGCCGAGTAATTCTGGGGCGGCACCAAGATCAGCGCCCGCTCTTCACTGGCGGCCTTTAAAAAGACCGAGTTGATCTGGGCCTTCTTGAGGCGGATTTTGTATTCAAAGATGGAGCGCTCGAGCTCAGTTAGTTTTGCCTCTATGCCTTTAATTTGTCGGCGCGCTTCTAGCGCCTTACCTTTTTGCTTGAGGTACTTAAGTTCTCTCAGAGTGGCCTGACGCTTTTGATTTAGGAAACGCAATTGTGAGCTCTTGGTGTTCTTATAAGTCGGCAGCTCGGAATCCTTTAAGGTTTCGATATGGCGCGACTCCGCCACGTACTCACTTTGAAATAGCTGAGTCGGGTCGATGCTTTTGCGCTTGATAAAATTGAGAACCAATTGACCGCAGGCCATCTTTGAAAGACTGGAGCGCTGGTAGCGGTTTTGCAACACTACTTCCGGGCCACCGCTCTTTTGCGAGCTGGACCCGCTAGAGGAGAATTGAGTGCCTCCACAAGCGCAGAGCCCCAGGGCAAGAGTCAATAGGAGGGGCTGCTTAATGGCCATAGACTAGTATTTTCCAATTGGTCAGGGTTCCCTCGTCGGCGGCGGCGCCATCGACAATCTTAAGCGTCCAAAGACCGGCCGAGCTCTCACCAAAGAAAGCGTTAGAGAGAAGGATTTTATTAGTGATGCCATTACCACTAATGCCACTATTGATATTCATTAAAATACTTTTAGTCATGGAAGGGGAGGTCAGCTCGACTCCCAGGTCGCCAATAAAAGAGTGGTCGACACTGAGTTCAATTTGAATGGCGTCGATGATTTTGCCGTTTACGATATTGATGCCGTGACTGACTCCGGTGGCGCTATTGTCTGGAACCGCCAGCGCTAGGGTTCCACTATCGCTGGTACTCTCGCTCATGGTTCCTAAATCGACATTGTAATTCTGCGCCATCGCCACCGCGGCGTCGCCGTTGACTCCACCAAAGCCATACCAATTGTGAAAATTAAAACCGGCGCCATTGGTGATCCAACCCATTTGATAGTCGTGGCCAGTTAAATTGCTATTGACCGGGTGGCCGGTGACTCCACGAGTGGGGTCGACCTTGCTGGCGGTAGAGGCCAGGATAAATTTAACATCTCTTTGAGTCAGGTTGGGGTTGGCACTTAACATTAGGGCGATGACGCCGCTGGTGATGGGGGTGGCGCTTGAAGTCCCGTTCATTGTAGAGGTGTAATTACAATTGGGGTTGTCGCTACTGCCATTTTCAAAATCGTTGGCGGTAGCGCTGCCTTTGGAATTTCCAAGTGAGCAGCCCATTAAGTCGGTGGTGACAATCGCCGGGTTGGTGACTCCAAAATCC
>JABGVH010000246.1 GCA_018646195.1 Halobacteriovoraceae bacterium | reverse complement strand
TTTCCATCTTGCATTCTTTGAATGGACGACACCACCGTCAAACCAAGTGGCAGGATCGACCAATAGGGCCCGTAAAATTGCAGGGTTTTAAAAAAGAGAGTTGAGTAAGGCACAATATGACCAGAGGGCCAAGAGCTGTCTCCGCGGAATTCTTTTTCCCAGAAACTAATATTCTCACTGGATGGGCGGTCGTGAACATGCACATAGCTAAGCAATCCGGTCTCTGCCAAAGTTAAGTACATCGCCGCGAAATACTCTTTAGCAAATTGCATAGCGTGGTTATTTTTCTTAGTCTTTCCGTAGTACCAAAAGCCAGCATGCAGTAGCGGAAAATTAAATACCACTCCGGCATCCCCAACATTATTGACGATATTTTTAATTTCTTTAGATTGGGTGAGGCTGGCGAAGCGCTTGTCTTCTTCAAAGGAGTACCAAGTACTTCCCACCGCCGGTACCAGGTAGTAGAGATTATTTTTGGTGGTGAATTGACCGTAGCTGGCCTCGAACATTAGGCCAAAGGAATACTTGATATCACTCCAAGCGTCTGCTTCGCTGGCAACACTCTCTTTGGCAGCTTCGGTAGCAAAGGCCATTTGGCCGCTGAGTAGAATAAATAATAGAATTGTTTTCACGTAAGACTATTTACGATCTTTTTTAGGTCCCGTCATGGTGCCCAGAATAATATCCCAAATTGGTGAGCTAACCCCGTATTTGGCCGCTTCCTTGGAATGGTGGTGCTGCAGGTGAAATTTCTTCAGATAGCGCGCCAGTGGATTTTTCATTTTAAAGTGGTGGGTCCCATAGTGAATATAATCGTAAAAGAGGTAGCCAATAATGAAGAACCCCATAAAGCTCGACAGGTAGCGAGGAGAGAAGAAGAGTCCAAAAAAGAGCGTTAATAGCCCCATAATCAGGATCGCTGGAACCGGTGGCATGACTAATCTTGAGGCATCATCGGGATCGTCGTGATGGAGGCCATGGAAGAGGTAGACGAAGTACTTACCGGCGCGGCTCTTGGCCGGGAAGTGGAAGACCACCCGGTGGAGGAAGTACTCGGTAAAGGTCCAGCTAAAGAAGGCGGCAACAAATAACCAGCTCCACTCGGAGGCCGAAAGCTGAGAATCCACCACTCCTGAGCGCAAGCATAGGAATACTATTGGCGACCAAAGTAAGAGCGGCACCAAGGGATGGACATGGGTACACCATTCCAGCAGCGGGTTTTCAAAAACCCGCACGCTGCTGTGACCTTTAATTTTTTCTGAGTGCTGCATTCAGACCCCATTTAATAGCTATCTTTACCGCGCTAAGTTATATCAAGTGCCCGGGCTTGTAAATGCAATTGAAACGACAATCATGGTGCAAAACGTTGCCTTTTCAGCTAGTGTGGCGCCATGAAACAAGTACTTGCCGGACTATTGATATTTATCGGCCTTTGCCAGCTCACATTGGCGGCTCCAATCGACCCCCTAGCGGAGCTGGGCCAGGCCGAACTCAAAGAGCTCAAGCTGGCCAAGATGATTTTTAAAACTCAGAAAGTCGCCGATTCCCCCTGGCCACGCTTGAAGATTTTTCAACAGCTAGAGGGCAGGCCCTTGCAGGCAATTGGTATCTTCTCTGCCTACGAATACCAAACAGAGTACATCCCCAACTTAATTCTCTCCAAAGTGATCAAAGTAATCTCTGCAGTGGAAGTCCACACTCAGTACGAAATGAAAATGCCCTGGCCACTTCCCAACGGCCGCTACGTCAACGGCCATAAACTAGAAAAATTGGGCCCAAATAGTTTCCGCCTCAATTGGTACTTAGTTAGGTCTAATTCCGCTAGCGAGACCACTGGCTCGGCGTCGTTCTACCCCTTGGGCGACAAAACAGTTATGGTTTATAGCAGCTATATCCGCCCCAAGTCGTTCCTAGCGCCCTTATTCAGGGGCTTCTTTTATAAAGACACCAAGGCCTCAATTAATTCCATCGCTGGCTACATCAAAAAAACTCTTGGGGACCCAAAAAAGACGACTAAATTACTGGGCCTTGCCAAGAGTGCCCTGGCAGGAAAATCCCCTTATTAAGAAAAATTCACAGGTAATCCCTGGACACGTAACCCGTTGCATCTTAAAATAAAGGTACTGAGACATTTAGATAATAGTGACCGGCACCGGATAGACGGATTTAGATGGGCCGGTTTTTTTTTACCCCCGAGCAAGCATTCCAAAACATTTTAAAAGTAAATAATCCTGCAAGGCCTCTTGCAGAGTGGTCTTTTGGTCGATTAAAAAATCGGGATTGAGAAGCGCCGAAAAAATTATCTGATCGCTGATTAGAAAACTTTTTAATTCTCCTTCAAAACTTCCGGCGGCAAGTCCTTCGCGATAAAACTCTTCCAAAAAACCTAATGCTAAGAATTGAAAATTAAATACCTGTTCCCATAGGACAGGATGAAATTTTTTTAAGTCTTTGAGAAAAAGGTTTGAGATTCCTTTTATATTTTGTGAAAAAATCGAGACGGCATTTGAATAGCGTTTTTCAAAACTCAAATCCTTGTTTGAAAGTTCTGCTTGAAATGAGGAGGCCTCGCCTAACTTCTGACCAATCATCTGTTCTAAAATATCTTCGCGGCTTTTAAAATATTTATAGACGGTGGTTTTACTTTTCCCCAGAGCTAGCGCCACCTGATCCATTCCAAAGGCCTTCAGTCCGTACTTTTGAAAATGCGGAAAGAGCTGCTGGCACCACAGCACTCGCTTAGCGTGTAATAAGTCGATATTTTTCGGCTGCGCCTGCCTACCCATGGTCAAAATCCCTAAGTTTCAAGGGTTTAGCTCAATTGTAAAAATGAACTATATTATTCATTATAGTTCATTTCATGCTAGAAAGATAGCTCAAGGAGAAACCCATGAATCGATACTACTACCTACTCTACTTATCAGTGCCCGCCAGCGTGGCGCTTTCACTAGCTAGCAACGGAGTGATGACCTATTTCGCCATCATCTATGCCTTTGGCATTATCCCACTAGCAGAGCTTTTAATTGGCGATAGGTTGGGCCCCGATTCCTCTGTCTCGCAGCTCCAGCATTCCCGTTTTTACGACTGGCTGATCTACCTCACCCTGCCAATGCAATTTGCTCTGCTGATCACTTTTTTAATACTTGTCACCTCTGGCAACTACAATTGGTTTGAATGCCTAGGCCTGACTCTTTCCATGGGCGCCTCTTCAGCGGTACTTGGAATTAATGCCGCCCATGAGCTGGGACACCGCTCTCGCATTTTTGAGCAGAGGATGGCGCAGTCACTGCTACTTAGCACTCTCTACATGCACTTTTTCATTGAACATAATCGAGGTCATCATAAGAATGTCTCTACTCCCAACGACCCCGCCACCTCACGCCGTGGAGAGAGCCTCTACGCCTACCTGCCGCGACCTCTGCTCGGTAGTTTCCTCTCGGCCTACCGGATTGATCCAAGTCTCTTTCTAAAATTTATGGCGCTGCAAGCTCTAGCGCTTGCAACGGTTTTCTACGCCACTGGCCTGGCGGGAATGCTTTTTTTCATCGCCTCTTCTTCAATTGGTTTTATTTTTTTAGAGACCGTCAATTATATCGAGCATTACGGACTGGCCCGCAAGCAGCTGGCCAACTCCAATTATGAGCGGACTAGACCTGAACACTCCTGGAACTCCAATCATTTAGTCGGTCGGATTATCCTGCTAGAACTGACCCGCCACTCGGATCACCACGCCAACCCTGGCCGCAAGTACCAGGACCTGCGCCACTTTGATTCCGCCCCTCAGCTTCCCACTGGCTATCCAGGCATGATGCTGTTGGCGACCGTACCTCCGCTATGGTTTAGGCTTATGGACCCCAGGCTTCAAAAAGCCTAGCCCGCCCCTTGTCGACGGGCTACAATGGGCCTATGAAAACTGTCGTCCATAAATTTGGTGGAACCTCATTGGCAACCCCAGAGAGGCTGCTGGCCCTGGTTGAAATTATCAAAAGCCGCTTAGAGAGCGAGCGAGTGCTAGTCGTGGTCTCGGCGATGGCGGGAGTCACCAATGCCTTTGAAAATCTAATTGGCGCCTCAGCAGGTCAGAGCGACCAGGCCCGCAGATTGTTATGTGATATTACCAGCGCTTTCAAAAGCTCGGCGACCGAACTCTTAAGTCAAGAGCAGTCACAGAATTTTTCAGACATCCTTGCAAAAGATCAAGTCGACTTAGAGGCAATTCTCGGCAGTATTTCATTGGTTGGAAAATGCTCTGAACAGAACCACGATTATTTAATTGGAATGGGAGAAGTTTGGACTGCCCAGCTAGTTAACGCTCTTTTCAAAAAATCGGGAATCGAGAGCAAGTGGTTAGATGCCCGCGAGATCTTAATAGTTGAAAATAGAAATAATGAAAACACAGTTGATTTTAAAAAGAGTCAACAGAATCTAAACTCTAGCATTCAAGAAGCTGAAACCCAGGCCACCGTCATCACTGGTTTTGTGGCAAAAACTGCAGATGGGGCGATCACCACTCTAGGCAGAAACGGAAGTGATTATTCAGCTTCGCTATTTGGGAATTTTTTAGACGCCCACTCGGTCCATATTTGGACTGACGTCGATGGCGTGATGAGCGGAGACCCCCGGATTGTTCCAGAGGTTGAAGTCATCTCTGAGCTGACTTATCAGGAGGCGACAGAACTGGCCTACTTCGGCGCCAAGGTAGTTCATCTTAAAACTATGCTGCCAGCGCTTGAAAAAGATATTCCTATTTGGATAAAGAATTCTTTTCATCCAGAGAAGCGAGGAACAAAAATTTGTTCTGAAAAAAGTGACCAAAGCCACTCCAGAGTCAAAGGTTTCACCACAATAGGCCAGCTCTGCCTTTTGAATGTTGAAGGCCGGGGCATGATCGGTGTGCCGGGTATTGCCGCTCGTCTCTTCGGAGCAATGAATGATAATGGAATTTCAGTTGTGCTGATCTCTCAGGCCTCTAGCGAATTCAGTATTTGCTTTGCCATCCCTATGAGTGAAAAAGATAAGGCCAGGGACTGTGCCGAAAAAGAATTCCATAGAGAAATCTCACTTAAAATGATTGAGAAAATAGAAATTGAAGAAGACTGTACTATCCTAGCGGCAGTTGGCGATCAAATGGTGGGAACGGTTGGAGTTTCCGCCAAGCTCTTTTCAGCACTTGGAAAAGCAGGAGTTAATATCCGTGCCATCGCTCAAGGCTCGAGTGAAAGAAATATTTCTGTCGTAATTAAAGAAGAAGATAGCGTTCGCGCCCTACGTGCCGTTCATAGTGCTTTCTACCTCTCCAATCAAACCTTAAGCATTGGCATTATAGGAACAGGAGTAGTTGGCAGCGCCCTTATCAATCAGCTCCAAAGCGAAGCCCCTCTTTTAAAGAAGGCGCATGTCGATCTTCGGGTAAGAGGTTTGACCAATTCCCGAAAAATGCTATTGGCCGAGAAAGAGCTGCCCTTGGAAAATTGGTCGCAGCAATTGCAGGACTCTGCAGGACCGGCTGAGCTGGCTAAATTTGTCGACTCCATTCAAGTCGATCATATTCCCCATGCG
This sequence comes from Halobacteriovoraceae bacterium, assembly GCA_018646195.1. Classification (GTDB taxonomy): domain Bacteria; phylum Bdellovibrionota; class Bacteriovoracia; order Bacteriovoracales; family Bacteriovoracaceae; genus JABGVH01. The sequence continues at coordinate 735 of JABGVH010000246.1, read as the reverse complement.
GTTTTAATTGATTGCACTACCAGTGAAACAGTCGCCTCCCAGTATCAATCTTGGCTTGAGCGAGGAATCCATATTATTACCCCCAATAAAAAGGCCCCCACCTTTCCGATCAAAGAGTATCGCGCTCTCAAAGCAGAGGGAAAGAAAATGTCCAGCCATCTTCTCTACGAAACAACCGTCGGGGCGGGGCTGCCTATTATTGGAACCCTTAAAGAGCTGATCCAAACCGGTGATGAGGTCTTGCAAATTGAAGGCGTACTGTCGGGAACTCTGGCCTACCTCTTTTATCATTTCGATGGCGAAAGGCCCTTTAGCGAAATTGTTAAAGAGGCGCGAGAGCAGGGCTTCACTGAACCAGATCCACGAGATGACCTTTCGGGAATGGATATCGTCAGAAAGGTGGTCATTTTAGCGCGTGAAATTGGAATGGAACTAGAGACCGATCAAATTAAAGTCGATAGTCTTGTTCCTCCGGAATTAGAAAATGTTTCGGTAGATGAATTCATGGCGGGTCTTCCAAAATTCGACGATCAGTACACCCAAAAAATAAAAGAGGCCAAGGCGCGAAATGAAGTCCTTCGCTATGTCGGAATTATTAACCCCAGTGGCGAAAGCCGGGTGGAGCTTCGCAGTTATGACTCCAGTCACCCCTTTTCACGCATTAAGGCGACCGATAATATCGTCGCCTTCCAAACTCGTCGCTACAACCAGCAACCACTGATTATCCAAGGACCA
>JABGVH010000148.1 GCA_018646195.1 Halobacteriovoraceae bacterium | reverse complement strand
TAATCTTTTAAGTTTCATTATAACTTGTTCAGAGACTGCCGAACTAAATTCCTCTTCGGAATAATTGCGGGTTGGTTTTTTGTCGACCTCTTCAGTCTTTCCTTTTTCATCTGGCCTCTTATCCTGTGCTTCAGCAAAACTAACCAGTAGTAAGACAACTAAAGCATTTATAAGAATTTTGTTCATAGGGCACCTTCCAGGCTTTTTTTCCGCATTAGATAAAGGTCTTCTAGTTCTTCATTTTGTTTCTTCTCTTTTACTTTTTTATATTCCAAGATCTTCTTTTCTTTTAGCGATTCTATAACCTTGACCTCTCCCATCGTAATTTTCATTTCTTGTACTTTGGCCTCATATTTTTTTTCGAGAGAAAATTGCAAAGTTCTTTTCATTTCGATTTCATCTTTCTTGGCTTGAATAAAGAGAGGAAAAGCTTGTAGCATTCGCGCCTTAGTAGACGATTGAAGTGCACTTTCTTCTGAATCATAAATATGATCAACCTGTTTTAATAGGTCTACAATCTGGTCTTTGGTATTTTGAATTTCTTTTACTATATTACCGAGTTCAATTTTAATTTTTCGCTCTTTAAATCGACGTAGTTTAAGCAAGCCTTCTAATTTAAATCTAAAAGCTTCCATTTACTACCCCTCATCTTCTAAGTTTTCAGGGGTAACTGCCTTTTCAGCAGTTCTCGCCAGCTCAACCATGCGGTCGTACAACTCTTCAATTTTAAAATTTTCTGACATTCCTTGCTCTTGCCGCAAAAGATCCAATAACTCCTGATAAATCACAATTGCTTTATCGACTTTGGGATTAGAACCACGGGCGTAAGCGCCGACATTAATCAAGTCCTCATTTTCTCTATAAGATGCCATTAAGTCTCTTAAGTGAGAGGCAACAACCCGGTGTTCATTGGTTACTACTTTATTCATCACTCGTGAGAGACTCTGAAGCACATCAATCGCTGGGAATTGGTTTTTTGAGGCCAGCTCACGACTTAAAATTATATGCCCGTCGGCGATAGCTCGCACAGAATCTGCGATTGGCTCATCCATATCGCCACCCTCGACTAAGACGGTATAAAAACCTGTAATTGTACCCGACCCTTTCTTGGTTCCCGCTCTTTCTAAAAGTTTTGGAAGCTGAGAGAAAACTGCTGGCGTGTAACCTTTTTGACCTGGAGGGTCTCCTGCACTAAGACTAATCTCACGATAGGCCATGGCAAAACGAGTGATAGAGTCCATCATTAAGAGAACATCATTTCCTTGGTCTCGAAAATATTCTGAAATGGTAGTAGCGACATAGGCCGCCTTGATTCGTATAAGTGGAGACAGGTCAGAAGTTGCCACCACCACAATTGATCGCTTTAAGCCTTCCACGCCTAAATCGTTTTCTATAAACTCTAAAACTTCTCTTCCCCGTTCTCCGATCAATGCAATAACGTTTATGTCTGCGTCAGTGTTCTGGGCAATCATACCTAAAGTAACTGACTTCCCGACTCCGGAGCCGGCCATAATAGCGAGCCGCTGTCCTTTACCCGCTGTCATAAAGCAATTAATTGAGTGAACCCCAGTATCTAGCGACTCCGTGATAGGAGGTCGTTCTAATGGATTGATTGGACTCCCAAAAATACTGCGGGTCTCCCCTTCTCCCTCGATCGGACCTTTGCCATCGATAGGATTTCCTTGAAAATCAATTACCCGCCCAAGCATTTCAGGGCAAATTGCAATAGTTGTGGTTAAGTCTTTAAGAAAGACTCTGGTCTCTGAATTAATTCCTGTAATTTCATGATAAGGCATCGCCAAACAAGTGCTGCCCTTAATTGAAATAACTTCACCCATACAGGTTTCCCCATATTCGGTTACAAACTCAACATTACTTCCAATAACCGCCCTGGCCAAGTTAACTTCATAGACCATTCCTTTATTGCTAAACACCTTCCCAATTTTTTGGAAAGGTGTCGAGTATTCATATGATTTGTGAATTTGAGAAAAGTCTAACCTATGACTCACTGTCGTCTTCTCCTTTCGAATCATCTTCATCAGATTCTTCTTCAGGCGTTGCTTCTGCTTCAGGTTCTGCCTCAGCCTCCGCTTCAGGCGCTACAGCAGCTTCTTCTTTAGGTTCTAGCTCGGGGTCAGAGTAGATTTCGTCTGACTCTACCCCTACATTATTAAAGAGGTTGTCCACGCTTAATAACTGCTGACTCAAAGTACCATTTAAAATGCCATTTTCAGCCTCTAGAACAATTCCTCCGGAAGTATTATCATAGTCCATTTCGACTCTTACGTTTGTCATCTTACCTAGTTTTTCTTGAACAAACTCTAGTACCTCAGGCATTTTATCGAAATCACTCTTATTAACTCGAACCAGTAGATTTGTTTTTGTCTGCATTTCTAGCACTAGCTTTTCCATTAATCGGTTAAGGTAATCATCATCATCTTTAATTTCTCTCAGGATTACCCATTTGGCTAAATTTCGAACGGTTTCATAAACTTGCTTTTTCTCTGATTTGAGAAGCTCGGCCTTAAAGCAGAGTACTTCTTCTATAAGTTCGGTAAGACTAACCAGTTTTTCTTCAGTGGCGATCCTCGATTGCTTAAAGACCTCTTCTTTACCAATCTCCACGCCTTCGGTGTAGCCTTTTTCGAAAGCTTGCTTCTCAATGCTCTGAAGACGCCGATCGACTTCATCCTTAACTCTAATTTCTCGTTCGTTTTCTTCCTGCTTAATAAGTCCGCGATGTTCTCGAACAATAGGGGCGATTAAAAAATTATTTTCATTCGAAGTCTTTCTTTCAAATTTAATAGCTTTTTGATGCTCAGGATTTTCGTCCAGAGAAAGACCATCAAGGTTTTTGAAGTCGTAGGATTCGGCTTGATCACTTAGGGTGACCTCATCGAATTTATCGAATTCGTAGTCAGAAATGTCAAAACTCTCAAGTGGTAAATCATTGGTATTCATGGCTCATCCTTAAGCTACGATTATATTTCTATTAAACCAGAGTATCTCCGTCTCCACCTCTCGAGATGAAGGCCTTACCAGACGCCTCGAGCTCTTTACACTTTTGAACGATTTCTGATTGGGCTTTTTCAACATCAGATAACTTTGTCGGCCCCAATGCGTCCAAGTCTTCATTGAGCAGGGTAGCTGCTCTGTTTGACATATTTTTAAAGAGCTTGGTTTTAACCTCTTCCGGAGAAGTCTTAAGAGCAATAACAAGTTTATTATTATCAACTTCTTTAAGAAGGTTTTGAATACCACGATCGTCAACAAAGACAAGGTCTTCGAAAACAAACATAAGTTTTCTAATCTCTTCTGCCAATTCAGGATCTTTCTCTTCAACTCGAGACATGATATTTTTCTCAGAGTTTTTATCCATAAGATTAAGCATATCTGCAATTGGCTCGACACCACCAAGCTGATTGGTATCGATAGAACCGAGGGTCGAAAGTTCAGTTTTAAGAACATCATCCAATTGAGCGATAAGTTCAGGTGAAACGTAATCAAGATTGGCGACCCTTAGAACCACTTCTGCCTGAAGCCCTTCTGGTAGCCGTCTCAATACATCCACTTTCCTCTCCGGATTCAAGTGAGCGACAATTAAGGCAATCGTTTGAGGGTGTTCATTAATTAAGAAGTTAGCAAGAGTTCTTGTATCCACCAGCTCTAAAGATTCGAGTGTGTTGGCGGTCCCTACATCTACGATCTGACCAAGTAATTGCTTGGCCCGTTCCTCACCCAATGCATTGACAATAAAGTCCCTGCCGCGGTTTTCAGAAAAGAGTAAATCATTTTCTTCGTTTAGCTCGCCATAGAAATCTTCAAGAACTTTCTTAATCATCCAGATCGGAGCCTTGTTGATATTCGACATCGCGTTAATCATCCGCTTGACGTCGTTGTCCCTCATGTAGGAAAAGATCAATTGAGTTGTCGGCACCCCTAGGGAACTTAACAAGATCGCTGCTCGCTCTTGTCCCGTTAGTAGGGAATACTCAACTTCTGGATCTATTTCGCCGATACCTTCAGCCATGTCAAAACTCCTTATTACTTATGCAATCGATTTATCATTTTCAGCCGAGTGAATTAACTCGTGAATTACCTGAGCCGCCTTACTAGGGTTGGCTTCAACTAGAGAAATAATTTTCTCCCGCAGCATATTCCCTTCAATCTTTTCGGGATTCAGCTTCTCTTCAATCTGCGGCAAGGCATCCTCCAATCCAGGTAATTTCTGATTGGCCTGGACCTTCTCGAGTTCCTCGAGGGTTTTAGGAAGGAAGTCTTCTACTGTCTCTACAGTATTGTCGGTGATCCATTGAATAAATGGTCGAACGACTAAGAAAAAGAATAGTGAGATTGTAAGACCTACCGCTAAGTACTTAACGATACTCTTTATAAGCTCTCGATTTTCTTTTTCTCTTAGCATGGTCTCCATCGCCGCTAAGTCCTCTTGGGCGAATTCCATATTCTTAATAACTAGTTTATCGCCACGTTTTCCGCTTATTCCAAGGGTCGACGCTACGATTGCCGAAAAGTTGGCTAAGTCTGCTTCGGACCATTTCTCATAATTAAATTTCTGTTTTCCATCTTCAGCAAGAACTGGCGAGCCACCCTCACCGATTACAGGTACTCTCTTGCCATCGATCATTACCGCAGCACTGATTTGTGAAATAGTCGCTGTTGGTTTTTTAGAACGGGTAATAGTCTTAGGTACATTAAAATTTCGTGTTGATAACTGCTTATCGACATTATTGCGAGTCTCAGGAATTCCTGGCTGTGGTTTTTCTCCAGGTAAATTACTTCTCGCTCCTGGGATACCTTGCGGCGAAGGCCGGCTGCCATTTATCTTCTGAGAATTCTTTACCTCGGATAAGACCGCTGCTCCTTCTTGATCATATCGCGTTTGAGTTGAAACAGATTGAGTGAAATCAAGGTTCACAGTAACCTTTGCAATGACTTTTCCATTACCTACAACTTTGCCAAGAATATCTTCAATTTGTTTTTCGTATTGATTATTCATTTTCGATTCAAGTGCCATCCGATTTGCGGTATGGGCAGTCATTGGATCGCCAACATTGTCCGACAGTTTTTTACCTCTTCCATCTAAGATCACTACCTGCTGTGGTCGCATTTCGTTGACAGCTGAAGAAACAAGAAATCCAATTCCTTTTATCTCCGCAGGAGTTAGTGTGACCCCGTCCTCTAAATCAAGTACAACCGAGGCACTTGGTGGCTTCTTTTCCGAAACAAAGGGACTTTGTTCAGGGATAGAGAGATGAACTCTGGCCCTTTTGATACCTGAGATATATTTAATTGTCTTAATCAGCTCGCCTTCAAGCGCTCTTTGCCGATTTACCTTTTGAACAAAACTTGTTGTTCCGAAAGCTTGCTTATCAAATACTTCGTAACCTACCGCCCCTGAAAATGAAACTCCTCTCATGGCCAACTTTAAACGCCACTCCTTCACTTTATCTTCAGGAATTTCAATCTTCTTACCGTCATTGCTAAGTTTGTATTCGATCTTGCCTTCTTCAAGCATTACGGCGACTTTTTTAGAGTCTTCCCTGTTCAGATCTTTGTAGAGAACTTCATAGCGTGTACCCGAGGCCCAGAAGACAATCACGAATAGCCCTGCTGCTATAAATAGAGAAATCCCTACTAGCCCCGCTTTTCGATTAGCATCCAAGCCGCTAAAGAACTCTTTAAAATTTCGATAAATTTTTTCTGCTGTATCTTGCACCGAATCCTCCTGATTCTATGCCGACCCACCATCCTAGTGAACCGCTACATTAAAATTCAAACCTAAATCTGCATTCTCATTACTTCTTTATAAGCATCAATGACTTTCATTCGAACTTGATTCATTGTTCTAAAAGCAATATCTGCTTTTTCTACGGCTAACATCGTTTCGTGTAAGTTCTGTTTCTTACCCGTCACAAGTTTTTGAATGGCATTATTTGCTTCGAGCTGCAAATTATTGACGTCTTTAACCGACTTGGCCAGCATATCGCTAAAACTGGCCTGTCCACTTTCATCTAACCCCTTGAAGTCCAGCCCCTTAAAGTCGCTAGGATTTTCAATACTCATGTCTGCGCTTTTCGCCCAATCTTTGGAATTATATTTTCCAAGGATTTGATTAATTCCGCCTATTGTTTCAATCGACATAATTTACTCCTATCGTCCTATTTCAAGGGCCTTCATGGCCATGCCCTTAGTTGTATTAAGGGCCGTAATATTTGCTTCGTAGGCTCGTGAAGCCTGAATCATATTTGCCATTTCTTCCATCACATTAATATTTGGGTAGGCAACATAACCTTTTTCATTAGCATCTGGGTGACTAGGTTCGTACTTTAAGATTGGAGGTCTATTCGTCGAAATCACTTCAGTTGCATGAACGGCTTGCGCCTGGGCATCGATTTCACCTTCTAGTATTTCAGAGAACGTATCCCTGGCTGGTTCAGCTCCAAAAACAACTTCCTTTGGACGGTAAGGCCCACCCTCGGCTGTTCTTGTTGTCTGGGCGTTGGCAATATTCGAAGAAATTGCACCTTGCCGCTTTCTATTGGCGGCTAAGCCCGAGGCACTGATTTTTAAACTAGTTAGCAAATCCATAATTGCTCCAAATTTTAGCGTTCGGCGTTGATGGCGTATTTCATCAGGCCTAGCTTCTTATTCAATAATTGAACGGAAGCATCATAGAGGATTTTATTCTTGGCCATTAATGCCATTTCAGCTTCTCTATCAACTGTATTCCCATCATTGGAAACGACACCATTTGAGTCTTCATAGGTCTCTGGTTGAAGATTATCAAATCCTCCGCCCCCTACATTAAAATGATTATCGTCGTCGGTATTTAGAGATTGCTGCTTTTCAATATCAAGCGCTCTAGCAAGGGCAGCCTCGAAGTCAATCCTTTTAGATTTGTATCCAGGTGTTTCTGCATTCGCAATATTTGAGGCGATGACTTCTTGTCTCATCTGCCTAAAGTTTAGCGATGCAGCCAGTGCTTTCAATGTAGCGTCATTGACATCCATGACCAGTATTCCTCTATCTTAAGTTTACGAAATAAGCGCTACCGCCATTTCGATATTCATTGATTTTATTTCTCAGTGTTCTAATAGAGACTCCAAGTATTTTTGCTGCTTGGGTCCTATTTTCACTGGTGTGAATTAGAGCTTTCTTAATAAGAAGTTTCTCCGCTTCCTTAAGTGACATGAGACGAATTCCCTCGTTATCATCATCGCTAATTAAGTTAACCGATTTTTTCTCACCAATTTCGAGATCTTCCTCAGTCAGAGTTGCCCCTTCCATATTCGTTACCGTATTTTGGATAACTGTCTTTAGTTCGTGAACGTTATGAGTCCAGTAGTGATTTAAGATTTTATCCATGGCATTTTTCTCGATTTCAGCTTGATCATGATCCGCAAGGTCAGATACAAAGAATTTAGTTAACATTTCAAGATCTCCAACTCTCTCTCTTAATGGAGCAAGGTTGATCGAATTATTTGAAATTAGTGTATGAAGTCCTCGATAAAATCGTCCTGATCCCACGAGCTTTGAAAGATTTTTTGTAGTCGTCGCAATAACTCTAACGTCGATATCATAATCATCGAGTTCCGTTAGAATTTTATGGAAGCGGCGTTGAAAACCTTCGTCAAGACCATCAATATTGGCGAAAACAACTGTTCCTCCATTGGCCTCTTCAAGAATTCCTTTATTGAAACGTCCAGATTCTTCATCTCTAAAACCGAGAATTTTATTCTCGACTTGTTGAGCTTCCTGGGCACAATCAACAAATGAAAGTGGTTGTCCTTCTCGGTTTGAGTTCTGGTGGATGAAAGTACTTAAAGTGCGCTTACCCACACCTGCTTCACCTACGATTAGAACGGGAGCTTTTGTAACGGAAACGTTACGGGCAACAGAAATTGCCTTTTGTACTTTCGGATCTTGTCCAAATAGTTCAACATTCACAGTATTCATTTGACCTCCTGTCAGATACCGCTCCCTCCTGGAGCGGTACTATAATGTTCTTTCTTTAATCTGTATTAACGAAAGTTCAGAGCGAGCTAACTCTTTCAGATAATCTGAAATAGTGTCATCCAACAATACCTCGCTGAGAACTTTTTTTCCTTCCTCCGGTTTCTTATTTGAGATCAAGGAAAGACCTAATAGGTAATTCACTCGACCTCTATAAACTGATTTTTCATACTCTTTTTTAAACTTTAATATTTCAGGCTCTAAAATAGCGTAGTCTATGCTGGTGGCCTTTCCTGCTCTAATTTCCAATTTAAGGTAAGCAATTCTTTCACGAACCTCATTCATATACTTATTTTTCTTACCGTAGCTTTCGGTATCCGATAACAAGGCGTGAGCGACTTCGCTGAACTTTTTAAGTTTACCGAGACTATAGAGAGAGTCAGTGTAGCTTTTCAACATTTCTGCCACTTCGATGGGACTCGAGACCTCTTCATTTACTCCCTCTTCTTTTGAGGTTAAAAAACTTTCAAAGGCCTTAACGGCATTTTTATAGTCTTTTTGATTGTAGCTAATGACCCCTTGGTAATACTTAACCTTTCTCAAATTCTTGCGGGACTTGGCCAGCGCCGCAACCTTTACTGCCGCAAGACGCCAGTTTTTTAATTTAATGTTCTTCAAGACCTGAAGCTCACTCAACATAGCGGCATTTGTAATGCTGATTTTCCGGGGTACCCATAATGGGAAGGTTTTCACCGGAGAACCATTAAGTTTAGAAAATCCAGCGTAAATTTTATCAAAGGCATTATAAAGTCCCAAATTGATATAGGTCCTGCCTACGATAAAGTTCATATAAGGATCGTTGGCAACCTTATTTAGGTATTTGGTTTTATAAGCTTCCCAAGTTTGAATCACTTTGGTGTGCTCAGAAGCATTAAAGTATTTTTGGATAATTCCATAAACAATTTCTGCTCCATCACCATTAAAGACTCTCCTTTCGGAAGGACGTAAGGAACGAACCGGTACTGCATTTAAATAGGCCAGGGCTTCTTTAAACTTTGAATCTTTTATATAAGTTCTAAGACGTGTTAGCCAAAGTATCTTCTTTAGATTTTTATCTAGCTTTGCCTTTCTCTTGACCCGCTTATCAAGAAAAACTCTTATCTCACGGTCTTCTGCGGTTAGGACCTTTTTTCTAAGTCCTTGAAGACCTACATAACGAATTCTCGCCTCATAATTATGGTCAGCATTTTGAGCACGATTGATGGCATTTTTATAGAGTGCCAGGGTTTGCTTGACTGGCTTTCCTGATAATTCATAACAAAGAGCTATCCGAACTCTGGCTGCACCTGCGCTAGAATGGAAAGAATACTGATCAATGAATTGATCAAACAATTTAATCGCCTTACCGAATTGACCCTTTCTAAAGTAAGCCTCTCCAGTGTTATATAGGATAACTTTATGAACTGGCTTTGCCAGGTTTCTTCTATTTTTCTCATAAAGCCTGATTACTTCATCAACTTTGCCAAGTTTGAGACCTACAAAAATTTGGTAGGCTAGAATTTTTTGTTTTGAAATAAGTTTTTGAATCGTTTTTTCTTGTAGCACTGTCTTAACACGACCAATCTGATTAAGAAGTGTTAATTTAAGAATTATATTTTCAGCCGCTAACTGAGATTCTTCATAGTCAAAATTTTCCTTACTCACTACGTAGAGTTTTTTGGATAGCTGGAGTGACTTAACATGTTCATTCTCGTTGGAGTAATAATCAATTAAGTACTTAAGAACGGCTCTCTGTAAGTCATAATTTTCTGTTTTCTCGGCAATATTCTCGAACATAGAAATCGCCATTTTTAGAGGCTCGCCATTACCTTTATCAAAGTTGCTACGAACAATTGCATTGGCCTTCAAATATTCATGGATACTTGAATTGGCAACCTCTCCATACTTTTTATTAAACAGCTTGATTGATTTATACATCAGGCCGTATTTCTTCTTTCTATAAAGATTAATGCTGAGTTGGGTATGCGCCTCTTTTTCACCTTTTGAGATGTTTCTATTTTTAATTGGATAGAAGTACTCGGGAGTTTTTCTCGATAAATCCAAAGATTTTTTGTGAACTGGTGCCAGCGGGTCGTAGTCCCATACAAAACTAGAACCATAACGATAATCTAAATAAGCTTTTTTAGGAGCTTGATACTTAGCCGTCTCGGGAGCGACCTCTTTACTAATTTTTAAAGGAGCTTTTTGCTTTAAGAGCACTCTCTTCTTTTGGCTAGGCAGTGGAGCCGCAGTTCCAGCCACGATCTTCTTCCCTTTTATTTGGGAAATCTTCTTTGTATTATGAAGGTCATTCTTGGCGGAAAAGTCCTCATCCATCCAGAAATCAAGAACGTATTTCTTTTCACGGTCGCGATAAAAGCTAAATAACTCAACGTCTTTATTGCGAAGAACAATTTTTACAGCCGCTACGTTTGTCGCCGTTTCAGGTTTAGTGATACTGATTGACTTAACGTAGGTAGAGTCGGGACCGATACCATCAAGATCATTGCGTAAGCGGTCGAATAATGCAGTATTAAGAGTTTTCAAAGTTACGGTGTTGCCTTTTTTATCGATTACTAATTGATTTTTAGGAGAAAAAATATTCCAACGTAAATGAGTTTGATTCTGCTCTGTGGTGAAATTATCTGATGCAATAGTTGCCGCACAGGAAAAAATTATCCAGATAAAAGTCAATAATTTGAAAATTCTATTTTCCATTCCGCTGAAACTTCCTGTTCCGTGGTTTGGCGCCAAAGGCCCGATGAGAGCATCTTCCTGATAGTCTCGTCACATTAATAGTACCTTTTTTTAGGGAAAATTGTAGGAAAATTTTTCTCCCTGGAGTTTTTTGCCGCTCAAAATTTTGACTCCCTCATTAAACAGGGGTTTAACTGGCAATTAAACGACACCGGTGCCAAAGCGACTCCGTAGAAAAATTACTAAAACGAAATTAAACGGTTATTAAAGAGAGGGTTGAAGTAGACCTTTTTTCTTCATTTTTTCGATCAAGGTTGTTCGATTCATTTGGAGAAGTTTCGAAGCTTGGTTTTTATTTCCCCGAGTTCGCTCTAATGCTTGAGAAATAAGCGAGTCTTCTATGTTGGCAAGTGTTCTCTTAAGATCCATACCATCATCTGGCAGGCTAATAAGATTCTCAACTGAGCTTACCCCATTGGGAACTGATCTAAGGATCTTAGCCGGTAGGTCAGCTGGCTTTATAAGGCTTCCACCTCTTAAAATTATCAGTCTTTCGATTAAATTCTCAAGCTCCCGGACATTGCCTGGCCAATCGTAATGCATTAATAATTCTAGGGCATCATCGCTGAATTCCACATTATTGCGGCCATCGGCGCTTACAAAGCGCGATAGGAAATAAGAGATGAGTAGAGGAATATCTTCCTTTCTCTGAGCAAGACTGGGTACCTTAATAGGGATAACATTTAAGCGGTAGAAAAGGTCTTCCCGGAAGTTCCCTTCCAGAACTTCCCGCTCAAGGTCCCTGTGAGTGGCCGTTACAATACGCACATCCACATCAGTTGGAGCTGTTCCCCCAACTTTCTCAATCTTTCTATTTTGAAGAACTCGTAAAAGTTTAACTTGTAAAAGTAGTGGCATATCCCCAATTTCATCTAGGAATATTGACCCTTTGTCGGCCAGCTCAAAACGCCCTTTGCGATCTGAAATGGCCCCTGTAAACGAACCTTTTACATGACCAAAAAGCTCACTTTCAAGCAGTTCACTAGGGATAGCTCCGCAATTAACAGAAATCATGTCGTTATTTTTACGGCTAGATAATGCATGGATAGCATTGGCCACCAGCTCTTTCCCTGTACCACTAGGACCATTAATTAGAACGGTAGAGTCCGAAGCAGCAACTTTACGTATGCGATCAAAGACTTCCTTCATTTGTGGTGAGCGTCCAATCATCCCGCAGTAAATATCTTTATCATTCGGGAATTCAATTTTGTATTTTTGAGACTTTTGAGTAAGTGTCGGCTGCGGGGCACGGGTACTTTTTTGAAAAATATCTTCAGTGTATCCAAGGCGATTTACAATTGCCTTTATCACTAAGTTTCCTAGGACATCCAATTCAAATGGCTTAGTAAGATAATGGAAAACACCTTTCTTGGTGGCGTTGATAGCAGTTTCTATCGAAGCGAAGCCAGTCATTGCTATAGAAGCAAAGAAGAAACCCCGTTCCTTCAAAATATCAATTAAGAGCAGGCCGTCCGCTCCCCCATCGTCAAAGCTAATATCAGTCACTAGACAAAAAGGCTTAACCTCAGCAGGTGTCCTGCCTTCTAAGGAACGCAAGAGTTCGTTGGGAGAGACAAAATACTGAATCTCCATTCCCAATTTTTTTTCTAGAAATTTTTTGATGGTACTGCCAAGAATATGATCGTCTTCCACCAAGTAAATTGAAGGCGCTTCACCGCTGCTCTCTCCCTTACTTTGGGTTGAGGAAGCTGTGAAGCCTTGGTGTAAAAAGTGCAAGTCGCTGACCATAATCCCCTTCATTGAAAAATTGATTCTGCATATTCCCATAAAAATCCTAACGAACTATGGGGACAGTGTCAAATTTATGGCACTATGTTTTTTATGCCTAGCGCAATTGTTTTAATTTTAGATACTTAGAAGGAACGTAAAAAATTCTCGAGATTACCTGCAGAGTTATCAGGACTGCCTGCCCAGATGTAATACAGCAGAAAAACAAATGAAAAGACCCCTGATGCCACAAAAACATAGGCCGCCCTACGGTAGTCTTTCAGCCAATAGGTATAAAAAAATTGGCAGCTTATAATGAAGAGCGGTACTGCCCAAAAGGGGATATAGCGAAATATAAAGTAAACAGCGTCCATGACTTAAGTATAGCAAAAAAAAGGCCAAGAAAATCTCCTGGCCTTAGTTTAATCATAAAATATTCTTATTTTTAGAAATGAGACTTAAGTTCTGCTAGCTTGTCTAATTTTTCCCATGGAAACTCTTCTCTTCCAAAGTGACCGTAGGCTGCAGTCTTAGAAAAAATAGGATTGAGTAGGCCAAGACGGTCAATAATTGATTTTGGCTTCATATCAAACACGATATTGATTGCGCTGTTAATTTTCGCCAGGTCTACCTTCTCAGTACCCATTGTATCAACCATAAAGCTCATAGGCTCTGCGACACCAATAGCATAGGCAACTTGCACTAGAGCGCGGTCTGCCAGACCTGCTGCGACGATATGCTTGGCCACTTGGCGAGTGGCGTAAGCCGCTGAACGGTCCACTTTAGAAGAGTCCTTTCCTGAGAAAGCTCCGCCGCCGTGAGCGCCGTGTCCGCCATAAGTGTCGACAATAATTTTCCGACCGGTCAAACCACAATCACCCATAGGTCCACCGATAACAAATTTACCAGTTGGGTTTATCCAAATTTTAGTATCGTTATCTATTAAGTGAGCTGGAACGATAGGCTTAATAACTTCTTCGCGAAGACTTTCTTGAACTTGCGAGAGACTCATTTCGTCAGCATGTTGGGTAGAGATCACTATATTTTGAAGGCGTTTAATTTTTCCATCAACATATTCTGCAGAAACTTGGGTTTTTCCATCTGCTCTAAGTAGAGGAAGCGTGCCATTTTTTCTAACTTCCGAAAGGCGAAAGGCAAGTTTATGTGAGAGGTCAATCGTAAGAGGCATAAGACTTTCGGTTTCGGTTATGGCGTAACCAAACATTAAACCTTGGTCTCCAGCTCCTTGCTCAACATGAGTTCCGGCACCTTCATCAACTCCCTGAGCGATGTCGGGAGATTGCTTATCGAGGGCCACCATCACCGAACAGGTATCACAATCAAAACCTTTATCTGAATGATCGTATCCGATCTCGCGAATTTTTTCTCGAACAGTCTTTTGAAAATCAACTTGTGCTTTGGTAGTAATTTCTCCGGCAAGAACAACTAAGCCGGTGGTTATCATTGTCTCGCAAGCGACCCTAGATTTAGGATCTTGCTCTAGCATAGCGTCAAGTACTGCGTCACTTATTTGGTCCGCCATTTTGTCTGGATGGCCTTCGGTTACAGATTCAGATGTAAATGCATAGTCCTTTAACATACTATTCTCCCATGGGGTGTTTCAGATAACAGCGAACTATACCCTGAATGCCCCATAGGTTCAAACACTCAGGCCATTTAATTGCTCTCTAAATGTTCTTTTGGACTAAAATATCTGAAAAAATGTGGACTTCGATATTTATAAAAACGCTCTACCTCAAGGGGCATTACGTAAATTTTTTCCTTAATTTCAACTACTTTATAGGCCTTACCTAGAGGGTCTTTAAAATTATAGAGGTAGGAGTACTTCTGATGCTGATAAATCTTTTTTAACTTCTTATTATTTTTCGCAAGGCGCCCAGGCTTCTGAGGCAGTGGGTGAAAGTCATTCCAGATGGGAGTCATATCTATTCTCCCGAGCATCGATGCCCTGGAAAAATAGCGGACGCCCTTAAATTCTCGATTTGGTTTTCGTAGCAATTTCAAGGCAATCCTAAGGTTTTCTCGTCTTAGAAAGCGTCCATTTCTAGTTTGATCTGGACAAAATATTTTGACATTACCGGTAATAAAAAAATAAGTGAAAGAAAACTCCCCTTCTTTAAACATCACATTTAGCCACTTGTTCTTATCTAACTTTTTCAATTTATCTAAACTTAAATATTGATGAATTGAATCGTTGGGTTCGATTGTAGAATAGAAAGGTATTTCGGTTCGATTAATAACCACTTGGGTTACATCCTTTCGCTCAAGTGCGTCGCGACCATCGAGCCCACCAACCTCATTAAAAAGAATGGTTTCAATTGAATAGAGTGAACGCATAAGTTCCGGCTGGTGGGTCCAATACTTATATACCTCTGCTTGCTTTTTCAGCACCCAAGCTTTTAAAGAGGCACGAGTCCGGACACGAAGTTTGGCAATATCCTCTCCCGTTTGAAGTTTACCATTTATCTTTACTTGGTTTTTCTTGAGAGATTCGTAAAAATTTATCGCCTCTCGAGTTCTCGAGCGCCATTCTTTGAAGCGCTTCAATTGGCCATTTTTCCCTCTTCTAACTTGTTGTTTAAAACTTGAAATCGCAGAATTAATATCAAAGCGAAGATTTTCCGAAAGGATTTCTTGAATCTTATTAAGATGAATTGTAATGGTGTCGAGGTTGGCACGAGAAAAAGTATCACTGCCGCTATTATTGGGATTCTGGGCGCCGTCTTGAACAATTTTGCGATAAAAATAGACCTCATTTGACTTTCGTCGACCATCTTCATCTTTGCGACTTTTGTAGCGATCATAATTTTGACGTAATTCAAAATGATCGACAGGAAAGCGGTAGCTGAGTAGAAACGGGACCTTTTCTAAAAATTTAAGGAACTTCGTTTTGTAATTTAAAAAACGATACTTGGATTGATTTAAAGCACGGCGTTTTAAAGTGCCTTTCTTCGATTCAAAATGAACCTGTTTTAATTTCAAGATTTCCTTAAATTCTGAGTCTAACTTTTCTATTTCTTTCTTAAGATATTTGAGATTCTTCTTACCTTTTAAAAAATCTATCTGACCCTGAATCCATTTTTCTTTTTTTACTAACTCAGGAATAAATCTATTGATAGTGAGGCGATCTAATTTACCATCCAATTTAGTAGGTATATAATAGCCTCTCCCTCGAAAATTTCGAAAGCGCTTCCAAAATTCTGGCTCTACTCCTGCACGACAAAATTGGCGACTAAAATTCTTATGAAGCTTAAGATAATTGCGAATAATCTTACGGTCACTTTTTTTGGATAACCCTATAATAGGTAGCGCCTGGCCGCCAGCATCTTGCAATAAAAATAGAATAATTAGAAAAACTCTAAACCAGCTGGTCGACAAACTTTGACTCCCATAACCCTAGACACGTTCCATTACTTAAAACTAGGAGAAGGTAATCCTCCCCAATTGTACGGTCAATTTGGGATCTCAATTGATCGAGGTCTTCGACCACTACCGCTTCTTTTCCTGAGCTTTTTATCGTTTCTACTATAGCATCGCAATCGATATCAGAGGCGTGTTTGACGGTGGTAGACTTAGTTGGCTTAGTGTAGATAACTTTATCTGCCAATGAGAGGGATTCCCCAAATTCTGCTTGAAAAATATCACTACGCGCTGTCGCTGAATTGGGCTCCATTACCACTACCACTTTCTTCTGAGGATATTTTTCCTTCATGGCCGAAATAGTAAGCGCCACCGCCCGTGGATGATGGGCAAAATCATCGACCACAAGAGTGCCGTGGTAATGTCCTCTTTCTTCTTGTCTTCTTTTAACCAATTGCAAATCAGCTATTGAAGAACGTATCGATTTCAAATCAATCTTTTCAGAAATCGCGAAAAGAATAACCGTCGTTATATTTAAGATATTGTGAAGACCAATCAAGTTGGTACTAAACTCTTCGATTTTCCCACCAACTTTCAGAGAAAAGCTAGTCCCCTTTTCATTTGAAGAAATAGAAAAAGGTCCTGTCGCCGAATTTTCTCCATAATCTTGAAGACTGAGTTTTTTAGAAAATTCTTTTTTTAAAACTAAATTTGCCTCAAAATCGCTAGAGTATATAACTTTAGGTTTATCCGTTTTTAGCATCTGGCGGAACTGATCGATTATATCTTCAATAGAGTCAAAGATATCGCCATGATCAAATTCTAGTGAAGTTAAAACCAGGTGTTTGATATGGTAATTTCTAAATTTCGAAATTTTTTCAAAATAGGCACTATCATACTCATCTGATTCTATAAAAAAATAACTGCCATCTCCTAAACGAGACGATGGCCTTCCATCCATCACGCCGCCAATTAAGTAGCCTGGAATAAATCCAAGTTTTTCAAAAACCTGGACGAAGAAATAAGTGGTAGTTGTCTTGCCATGAGTTCCGGCGATACCCACCACATTATTCTTGCTTAAAATTAGTGATCCAATTGCTGTTGGAAAAGAAACAAAAGGCACTCCTAATTTTTCAATCCTTTTAGCGTCAACGCCATCTCGTGGCACGACATTTCCCACCACGATTAGATCAAAGGTCGAAAGATCCTCATTACTGACATCTGAAAGTTTGTGGCAGGGAATTCCTGTGGATTCGAGATAAGTGCTCATTGGCGGGAAAAAATTATTATCTCCACCTTCGATTTCGTAACCGTGCTCTTTTAAGAGGCAAGCTGCCGCCCCCATTCCAGTGCCGCAAACTCGATAGAAGAAAATTCGTTTTATATCTGATGATCTTTGTCTGAGATCAGACGGATCTATTAAGTTAGCTAAGTCCATGCATTCCTAATGTAAATTTTCTATATTATAACCTGACAAGCCGCTTTTATAAACCAGGAAGAAGACCAAAAATAAGCCCCTGGCAGCTCTTATGCCGCACCTTTCCTATTTCACTTTCCTGGCGAACCGTTTCGAACATAATATCGAGAATCGAGAGGCGGCTGATATGCTTCAGACCCTGATCGACATTATCTAGATTATGAGCGTGAGCCCCCAGACTTTTGCTATGGCGCGGTTTATCGGTAATCAAATTAATCGCCCCAAATAGAACATGATTGTGATTATATTTTTTCTTTTGCAACGCTTTCAAGTTGTGAATTTTGACGGCTCTCGCCACTAAGCTTTGCTCAACGTCAATACTATTGATTTTGAGCTTACCAAGGGAATCGACATAGCTAATACTCTGTTGTGCCGGGCTCGAGGTGTGACCATGGGTTCCTCCGAAAATTACCCGGACACTTTTTCTTATATCTTCTATTTGACCTTCAGCCAGTGAGCGATTTTTGTAAATGACATTTTCAATGCCGAGCTCTTGCTTTCCAATCATAAATTTTTGAGGAACTGAAACATTATAAATATCAGTGGTCCCAAATGGCGCCCCGGCCGAACCCATAAAGAAAAATAACTTGGGATTATATTCCAAAAATGCCTCCGCCATCGCCTCGCTGGCCTCACCCCAAAGTGTTTTATTAGAGCCCCCAGAGAGCATAGTTAAGATCTCGCCATTTTTTCTTTCGAGAGTGAGTATTTTAGCGTCTACCCAGCCCTCTGCACCCTTAATTATTTTTTGATCTAAAATTTTATATTCGCCATCTGATTTTAACAGTGCTTCTTCGATATGATCTCCGTAGCCCATCGCCACTACATCGATTGGATGATCAAACTCCTTCATAATTGAACGGGCGCCTTTTTTAAAGTTAGCGCGCATAATGCGCCTATCCACTTGATTGACCACCACTTTGGTATTTTTACTGCCGGCCAAGTCAAACATATAGGCATAATGCTCAGCATATTCCTTTATAGGAGGGATAACAAAAGTCAGCAATGGTTTTTTTCCTTTGCGATGAACTAAAAATTTTCTAATTCCCCACTCAGAATAGAGACTTGGTACCTCTCTTATAGAGCCACTTGTGACATCTCCAGAAACAGCAAAGCGTTCGGCACTTCCGGCATAGACCTCTATATCAATTTGGCCACGATTAATTTGTTCCATCACCGCTTTCCCCAACCGGTTTTCGAGATAATTTTGAGGATCATCTAATGAATGACCCAGGTGTTGGTTAATTCTAGGAACACTGATCGGATCGAGAATCCGTTTTCCGCTGGTATTTGCTGGAGTCGGGACCGGTGTAATAACTTGAGTCTTGCTCCAATGCCCGCTCCAGGAAAAACCTTTTTGAAGCATGGGATTGGGGTGTATTTTGGGATCTTCGATAAAATTTTCGAGGGCCCGATTGAAAGCTTGCCGGGCCTGGACACTTTCTTTGACTTCCCACATATTGTTCACTTCTTCCCCAAAATCTCGCAGTAGTTCAAGAAAAATTCTCTCATCGCTAAATTTGTCAATTTCAGCAATGCTGCGGCCAAGTTCAGCGGCTGGCAGTTGGTATCTATGACTGTAGTCATGGGTGGGCGAGCCCTGAAAGTGCAGGGAGAGCGCGAGCAATAAGAATAGTGGAAACTTAAAAAATAACTTTTTCATATTAATTCAAAAAGTGTTCTCCTAAGATGATGCTCTTTGGTGGTTTCTTCCCAAGGTCGCGGTAATCACCTTTCAAGATGAGGATCCGAGCTGGGTTATCTTTATCGCGTAGGTAAGTTTTCGCCACTTCATTATCAAATCCTAGAACTTGTATAAAGACGATGGAATCCGGTTCGGCGCCGCCAACTCCCATAACTTCTTGCTGGCGGGGATAGATATAACGGAAGCGGTCATCAAATTGCCGCAGACGCGCCATATCCACATCCTTAGTCGCCCTTCTCACCCCAGTAACGATCCGTGCATTAATTTTGAGGTCTTCCAAGTCGACTTTACCGTAATCGGCAAGTGTCTTACCTTTGGCAAAACTTTTCCCCTGGGCGTAAACTCGAGTGGTGGAATAGCCATAGCTTTCCTTGGCCTTATAGCGCGGCCCTACTCGCATATGATCGTCGACCATTTTATAGAGTTCGCCATCCAGTAGTTCTTGATTATAAGTTTCAAATTCTTCGACAATCCACTGGCGCATGGCCTTCTGTTGTTCGGCCACCGTTTTATAGCCGGAGCGACCCCTAGTGCTTAAAAATTTTCGACCAGAGCGGATAGAAGTGGTCTGCCTCTCAATAATCTTAAACATATTGAGAACTCCCTCTTCGTCATATTTCTCCCAACCGTAGGCATGCCCGCGGAAGAGAATTTCGTCATTATAGTAACGCGCCATTTTTGCTTGATAGCGGGCGGGATTTGTAGCATCAATGCGCCCCCACATATGGATAAAGTCGTCGTCAATTAAGGAGAGAGAAATATCTTCTTTAGCGCCTTTGCCATTGGTAAAAATGACATGGTTCTTGCTAGCGAAACGGCTAAAATCTTCCGCCATTTCTCTCATCACTCCTGAGGGATCGCTTTTAAAGGCTTCCTCTAATCCACTATCAGTTCTCATTCGATTAACCACAAAGGCCTGGAATTGGCGGGCATCAGTTTGAATACTTTTCTTGCCATCCAATAAGAATTTCCCACCGGATTTCTTAAAACCAATCTGATAGGCACGAGGAACGCCGGGATAGAAGAGCTCTGGGGAATGTTCTAATGGAAGGTCTAAAACAACCCTATCTGTTAGGTCTTCCATTAGAAGTTTCGTTGCGATAATTCCATTTTTGAGTGTTTGATAGTGCTCGTCCCTAGAAAGACCCTTGAGAAAAGAAAGCTCATAGGCACGGGCCGGCGCTAACCCCTCTGCTTCTAGGAGGGAGTTAATCATTAAGCGAGCGGTTTCCTCATTGTGACTTTTGAAAGCACCTACTGTGATCAATTCTTTTTCAAGATCGACCATGCTGTAGATCATTTTATCGACTTTATTGGGGGTACTTAATTTTCCTAATTTTTTGCGGGCACTTAGAAAGTTTTTAACAGCGCTATCGAGGGCCTCTTTCAACTGTTTCTCACTGACCTCTTCAGAGCTAGCGAAAAGAGATTTTGAACGACTGCCAAGTAGCTTCTGATGAACTTTAAGAATTTTACTTGAACTTAAGGCCTCTTTACCCTTGGCCTGTCCCAATGCTTTTTTATAATTTGAAATATCTATTGCCGGGTCGCCGAAAATTCTCTTACTTCCAAAGATCGATCCTCCAAAAGTTTTCTTGCCAGAAAAAACATCCAGTGACTCTTTGGCCACCGCTTCAAAATCAAAAGCGACCAGGGTCTCGACAAAATCCCGAACACTGGTGGCCTTCTTTTTGGGAAGTTTTGCCAGGGCGGAATCAAAGGCGCTGGCGGTTTCCTTAAAGCCAGTACTTAAACCGACTCCGTCATTTAGCGACAGCCCAAGCAATGAACGGACCAATTGGGTGCAGCTACTAGCGCCAGCACTAGCGATCGCCCGTTGGCCGGTGTAGGGCCTGTGGACTCCGAAGTCATGGGCGCAACCAATCAGAATAAGGAGACAAATAGTGTAAAAATAATGTGCTCTCTTCATAGTAAATACCTCAGCTACTTATCGGGTAACCGACTGTTTTACTTGACTAATTTTATTGAAATAGGCTCCCTAGATTCGGGGACTTAGAGCTGAAATTTGCGATAAAAAGGCCTCTAATCGTTCTTTGGAGACATGCTCCATCACCACTACCTTCCACCACTTATTGCGGTCACCATGGCATTTGGGGACTAGATCAAATTTTAATGCCACCTCTCTATCAATATCCTCAGCATAGAGGGTGATGATATTCATTCCCTCTTGATGGAAATAGCGGATTCCTCGCGCTTCTAATTGCTGGCAAAACCAAAGACTTTTGGCGACAAGTTGCTGGCAAAAAGCAATTCCTCCCTGGCCACCATAAATATTCAGGATCATCCAGATGGCGATTGCATTGGCACCGGAACGGCTGCCACAGAGAGTGGAGTCAAGGCCCGAAACATAGGAGGCGTCACTTGCAATAATCGAATTGAGGCCGCCTTTGCGGCACAGAAAAATTCCGGTTCCATAGGGAGCTTGCAACATTTTATGAGCATCTAAAACAATCGACTGAATTTCAGGAAGCTCAAAATTCATTTTCTGATCAGGCATAGTAAAGGGATAGATAAATCCACCAAAGGCGGCATCGATATGAACTCTAAAATTTGCCTTCTTTAATTTTAAAATTTTTATCACTGCTTCCACGTCATCGACAGAACCAAACATAGTGGTTCCCATGGTTAAAAAAACAATAAAATGCTCAATTCCCCTCTCTTGCGCCTGCTCAATAGAACTTGCTAAATGTTCGAGGGATAGCTCTCGACTTTCACGATCAACCTCAATTAGTAATGGGTGCAGCCCCAATAAATTAACCGCTTTCGAGGCGGAGTAGTGGGCATCAGCGGTATAAATTAAAGCTATCTCCGAGGCCTGAACCCCATACCTTTCCTGAAAATAATTGCGGCCCATCCAAACGCCTTGGATATTGCCTTCGGTTCCCCCAGAGCAGACATGCCCATCGTAGCTTTCGCCTTTCATAATTTGCTCGGCGCAGATTTTAATGACTTCCCGTTCAAGCTCTTGAGTCCCTTCAAAGAAGCGCTCGCTATCACCAAAAGTATGGCAACCGATATGATTGGGATTTTCAACTAAGGTTTTTAAAAAAGGTGCCTGCTCCAAAAAGGGGTGGTGGGGGAAGATTTGCTGATCGAGAAAGGTTCCAGGAATTCCTAACGGAGCATGCTCGCGAAAGCTCTTGTTCTTTTCAAGTGCCTCCAATACGCGCAGGCGAATTTGTTCAAATGTAAGTGAAGGCCATTTCATCGCCCCATAGTAGCGCCAGAGAAAGCAAAAAACCCTGACACTTATCAGCTTACCTTTTAAAAATTCCGTGGACCCGTCCCATCCAGTAGGGAACTGTCATACCGAGTCCAACCGACTCGTGTTTAGGGTCGCAGCCCTGAGTGATTCCGGCGGTAAAGGGGTCTCTCTGCCACATAAAGTTAGTGGTAAAGTGGCGTTGGTCAGGATCGAGCACATACGGAGTCACTTCTATTGGAGTCGAGGGAAAATTTACCGTGGTGGTGGGATGGCGAGTAAGCACCAAAGACTTTGGAGCGCACATCCGGTGCCCTCTTCTTAATGCTAATTTATAATTCTGACGAATATGACCCATAAAGGCTTCGTCGCGATTTCCAAGAGCAATCGAGCGTACCATATCCAACCAAACATTCTTGTGATGTCCGACATAGTTTTCTAATAACTTAATACAATTGAGCATCACCTCTCTACGAACTGGGTCTTTTTCCAGACGAAAATAAGAATAGAAGTTGGTGCTCTGTAAGTTAAATTTATAATAACTTTTAGCAGGATCGAGTACCGCCAAATAAATAGGAAGCGCTGCCGAGTAAACCAGGTCATTATATTTTTCGATTAAGTGAGTGTATTTCCCTGGGGAAACTTGTTCACCCATCAATAAGAAAGTGAGCCTTTGATAATTAATCCCAGTCCAAAAAGTCGGAGAGCTCTTACCCTTAGCAATAGAGAAGCTGCGGCGGTCTTCAGTTATAAACCAACCGGTTCCAATTATATAATCCAGCATCATCATTAAAAGTCGGGCTGAAGTTTTTTTAACTTCGGCATCATTGACGAAGTCATGAGCAGAAATTAAACCAAAGAAAACACCACTATACTGATCGCGAGAAATACCATTCCCACCTTGAGTTCCAACCCATATTTCACCATCGATCATCTGGCGAGCATAGACGCTTCCTTCCTTTAGCATATGCTGACCGGTGGGAGATTTAAGTGGAGCTGCCGCTCGCGCCAAAAGTCCACTGCCGCCATTCACTTGTAGCAACTTTTCGATTCCCCAGAGAACTCTTTTGACTTGAGCAAGGGTTTCCTGGTCCTTTAAAAGCTTATGCTTCATCGCAAGTCCACCAAGAAAGTGACCGGTCCAAATCGCCGAATCACCACCAGGGAAAGTTAATTGCCGTTCTCCTGCTCCTGGGCCTCCTGGAGAGAAGGCCTCTAGCCAACTGGTATTGGCCTCACTCTTGGTCATAGTTGGAGAGACAATTCCAAAAGGTGCATTGATCGCCAAAATTTTGCGATCAATATTTCTAACCATTGGATCCATATCTCCATAGTCTAGAGTTTCCTGATTTAAATTGCTAAGGCCATAGGGTCGGTAGCCTTCCTTGCTGATTCCAAGCATCGTCTGCTCGGTCTCTGCCAATGCTTTTTTAATTTTCTTTTTCAAAATGAGCTTCACAATGGGACTGGCCAATTTTACCAGCACTTTATTACCTAATTCGCTGGCGTTGACGCTAAGGCGAAATTTTATCTTTGGTTTTTTAATTATAGTTAAACGCGCCAGCCCTTCTTCTGTATTTTCGAGGCGAATTTGAGTTTTAATACGCAATTTTTTAATCTTTATAGTGAAGTCATCAGTATTTCTAATAAAACCCCACTTCATACGAACCCGCGCCACTAAGCGCATATTCCAGCTGTCTTCAAGAGGGCCGCGAATTTCTACTTCTTGATTATTTAAGAACTTCATTCCAAGTGGTTTCTTCTGCAAGTCAAAATCAAAACCTTTGATTTCCAAAACAGTTATTTTCTTAGCTTTTCCACCACTTCCCAAACCTTCAGTAAGAGCTGCCACCAGCTCATTTTTAATTCGCTCTTTTAAAAGAGGTCCCAGTTTTTGAAAAAGATCGGCGTAGTCTCGATTATTGGACTCAACTCCCCGATTCGAAAAGAAGGGATCAAGCGGCATATTGGCGGCAAAAAGATTTTGGCAAAGAAAAAGAAAAACAAGTACTGGCATAAGTCTCATAGAATTCTCGCGGTCAAAAAAGTTGTGGTTTCTTTGGATTTAGCCCGCGCCCTGCCCCCTGTCAAAATCCAGACAAGTGAGCGAGACATATGTCCATTTCACTTTCCAAATTTTTTCCGCAAAGTTAACAGCTAACGCTTGGGAATCAATTAATCTAACGCATCGTTCGCAGAAGGAATCTGACACCAGATCGCCGAGCCAAGCGCCTGGCGCAGGTCTTTGAGTTGCTCGCGGGAGTACCAATGCTTCTGAGTGGCGTTTGAAAGGATGACTGAGCCGATACCTTTTTCTGGGTCGATCCAGACAGAAGTCCCGGTAAAACCGAGATGTCCAAAAGTCAGTGCACCACAGCCGGGACCGGCCAGGGTGTCTTCGGGATTGCTAACTGTATCCCAGCCATTTACGTAGCGCTCGTCAGGGCCTTTTTTAGGCATCGCTTTTTTCATAACATCTATTAAATTGCTTTTAGAATCGAGATTGAGCAAGCTTTGCGATAGTCCATTAATGGTGCCGAACATTCCGGCGTGGGAACAGAACTGATTCAAGACAAAGGCATTATCGTCGTGCACATCTCCGTGAATCGGCTGGCCTTTTCGACTACCCGAATTGGCAGTGTTGGCATTTTTTGGAAGCTCTTTCCAATGAACAAGGGCCTTGTCCCAAAAAAAGGAGCAGAGATCTTTTAGTTCTTTACCACTTTTCTTTTCCAGCTCAAGCATAAGTCGAAGCGCCGAAAAATCGGAGTAGAGAACATCGGCTTTCTTAATCGGATAAGCAGAAATTTGCTCTTTCCAAGTCTCTTTAGAAAGCCTCCCCCATTCTGGAAGACTGCCTCGATGATTTAATAATAACTCTAAGTCACTCGAAAATAATTTTGGCTCTTTCAGAAAAGTCGAGGCCAGAGTCAGAGGTTTTGTAAGAGAGGCCAGATCAAAGAAAAGAGAGGGCTCACCGCTTGTAATGACACTTTTATTAGTCAGCTCAAAACATTCGAATCTTGAAGTATTAAAATTTAACACTGAAACTGCCAGGCAATCAAAATTTTGATCTGCCATTTTTGAAGCGGCAATCTGTTTCAGTTTTTCGAGCATTATTAATCCTAGCTTTTTCTGCGAATGACGGCCTGAGCGGCTGAAAGCCTGGCAATGGGAATTCTGTAGGGAGAACAGCTGACATACTCCAACCCAATTTCATGACAGAAATCAATCGAGGCGGGATCACCGCCATGCTCGCCACAAATGCCGAGTTTCATATTAGGATTCACTTTTCGACCTTCGTCACAGGCAAATTTAACCAGGAATCCAACTCCTTCTGTATCCAGTGAAACAAAGGGGTCTTCGGGTAGCAGCCCTTTGCCGACATAATCTGGTAAGAATTTTCCAGCGTCATCTCGAGAGAGTCCAAAAGTTGTCTGAGTCAGGTCATTAGTTCCAAAGGAAAAGAAGTCGGCATCTTTGGCAATCGCGCCGGCAGTAATGGCCGCCCGGGGAAGCTCGATCATTGTTCCCACTTTAAATTCTGGTAGCTCGCCTTTTTCACTGCGGACTTTTTCTATTTCTGCCAATACTTCTTTTTTAAGAATGGTTAGTTCTAGATCGATCGCCACTAGGGGGATCATTATTTCTGGTTGCACTTTAATTCCGTCTTGATGACAGATGGCAGCCGCTTCCATAATCGCACGTGTCTGCATCCGGCATATTTCCGGGTAGGTAATCGCCAAGCGACAGCCACGGTGACCGAGCATAGGATTAAACTCATGCAACATTCCGGCGCGCGCCTCTACTGTTTTGAGTTCTAGTTTTAGGTAATCCGCCAGCTCTTTCATTTCTTCATTGGTATGGGGAAGGAATTCATGCAGAGGAGGATCGAGTAAGCGAATATTGACAGGCTTGCCAGCAAGCGCTTTGAAGATGCCGACAAAGTCTTCTTTTTGGAAAGGAAGAATTTTGTCTAGCGCTTTTTGGCGATCATCTTTTGTATCGGCAAAAATCATTTCACGAACCGCTAGGATTCTTTCCGGTTCAAAGAACATATGTTCTGTCCGGCAGAGACCAATTCCTTCAGCACCAAAATTTACCGCTACCGCACTATCTTCCGGATTGTCAGCATTGGCCCTCACTCCGAGAGTCCGCACTTCATCGGCCCAACTCATAAAGGTCCCAAATTCACCAGAGAGATTGGCCTCAATGGTAGAGACCACTCCTTCCATCACTTCACCAGTTCCGCCATCAATAGTAAGGGTGTCTAGCTCTTTGTAGACGGCTCCATTGATAGTCAGTGTTTGATTTTTATAATCTATTAAGAGGGCGTTACAACCCGCCACACAGGGCTTGCCCATTCCTCTGGCCACTACTGCAGCGTGGGAGGTCATACCGCCTCTAGCGGTAAGAATTCCCTCGGAAGCCACCATACCTGAAATATCTTCGGGGCTGGTTTCCTGGCGTACCAATATTACCTTCTCTCCATTTTCTTTGTGATGATTGGCGCGCTCACTAGAAAAAACGATGCAACCAGAGGCAGCGCCTGGAGAGGCCGGTAGGCCCTTAGCTATAATTTTTCTCTTGGCCTCGGGATCGAGACGGGGATGTAATAATTGGTTAAGGTCTTCTGGATTCATTTTGAGAAGAGCTTCTTCTTTTGAAATAACTTTTTCACTTACTAGGTCGACGGCAATTTGAATCGCCGCCGCACCTGTTCTTTTGCCATTTCGAGTTTGTAAAATATAAAGTTTGTCGGCTTCAATTGTGAACTCGATATCTTGCATGTCTTTGTAATGGGCCTCTAGCTTTTTATAAACACCGGTTAGCTCAGCAAAGGCCTTTGGCATTAGCTCTTCAAGCGTCGCCATCTCATTATTGGAATCATTCTTAGAAGAGCTATTAATGGGAGCTGGAGTTCGAATCCCCGCCACCACGTCTTCTCCCTGAGCATTGACCAGGTACTCGCCAAAGAAGCGCTTCTCACCTGTCGAAGGATCACGAGTAAAGCAGACACCTGTCGCTGAATCATCTCCCAAATTTCCGAAGACCATCGACTGGACATTAACTGCAGTTCCCCAGGAATGGTTATAACCATTTAATTCACGATATTTAATAGCACGGGAATTATTCCAAGATTGAAAGACAGCTGCTATCGCTAGCCATAGTTGCTGCCAAGGATCTTGTGGAAAACTCTTTCCCGATTCTTCTAAAATAAGTTGCTTATAAACTTGGACCAGTTCACGGAAATCTTCGCCAGTTAATTCAGTATCTTCCTTAACCCCACGCGCCTCTTTTAAATCTTCTAAAGTCGACTCCAAAATGGTGGTATTGAATCCCATCACCACATTGGCATACATTTGAATGAAGCGGCGGTAAGAATCCCAGGCAAAACGAGGGTTCGATGATTGAGCGGCCAGCCCTTCTACCGACTGGTCGTTAAGTCCCAGGTTTAAAACGGTGTCCATCATGCCAGGCATAGAGACTCGGGCACCTGAGCGGACAGAGAAAAGTAGAGGAGCTTTTTCATCACCAAACTTTTTACCTGAAAGCTCCTCAACCAGGGAAAGAGCTTTTTTAGCCTCGTTTTTTATTTCTTCACTTAGGCTACCGCCATTTTTTTCAAAATCTAAACAAGCTTCTGTTGAAACGGTGAAGCCCGGAGGTACCGCTAAACCGAGAGATGACATCTCTGCCAGATTTGCGCCTTTCCCACCAAGCAGATTCTTATCGTCCTTGCCGCCTTCAGTTTTTTTAGAATTAAAGTGGTAAATCCATTTCTGACTCATAAAAACCTCAATCCTATTAGAAGTGTAGTTTATCTTTTAGATATTTTTCAACTTGATCTAGAGAAACTCTTTCTTGTTCCATGGTATCGCGGTTTCGAATTGTCACGGCCTGATCTTCTAGCGATTCAAAATCAAAAGTAATACAGAATGGTGTCCCAATTTCATCTTGTCTGCGGTAGCGCTTGCCAATTGAACCTGCCACATCGTATTCCGCCATATAGTTTTTCTGAACATCGGCAAATAGCTTTCTAGCTGGAGTGTCGAGAACTTCTTTTTTAACCAACGGCAGGATGGCGACTTTTACAGGAGCTATTTTAGGATCGAACTTCATCACTGTTCTTTCCTTTTCTTTATCCCCTTCATTTTCTAATCGGTAGGCATCACACATAAGCGCCAAACTGCAACGGTCAGAACCGACAGAAGTTTCCACAACATAGGGAATATATTTTTTATTGCCGTCAGCTTGGTCTAGATACTCTAGTTTTTTCCCAGATAATTCTTGGTGTCGAGTTAAATCAAAGTCAGTTCGAGAGTGAATGCCTTCCATCTCTCCCCAGCCATGTGGGAATTCGTATTCAATATCTTCGGCGGCATCAGCGTAATGCGCCAGCTCATCCGGTCCATGTGGTTGAAAGCGCAACTTCTCTTTGCGCATTCCATTTTCCAAGTGCCATGCCAGGCGGGCCTCTTTCCAGACAGCATAATGATCCATCTGCGATCCAGGCTTACAGAAAAATTGCATTTCCATCTGTTCAAATTCTCTAAGACGGAAAATAAAATTACCTGGAGTAATTTCGTTTCTAAAGGCCTTGCCTATTTGAGCAATACCAAAGGGAAGTTTTTTTCTCATGGTCGTTTGGACATTTAGAAAATTAACAAATATTCCCTGCGCCGTTTCGGGCCGAAGATAAATTTTGTTTGAAGAGTCGGCGACGGCCCCCATTTGAGTGCTGAACATAAGGTTAAAATCTTTGGGCTCAGTGAACTGACCACTTTGGCCACATTTTTGACAGGGTTTCGAAAGGTCGATCTGGTCCTCCCGGTAGCGACTCTTGCAGTTTTTACAATCCACCATGGGATCTGAAAAACCGTCGATATGTCCGGAAGCCTTCCAGACCTGAGGATTCATTAAAATCGAAGTGTCGATTCCCACCACATCTTCACGGTAGGTCATAGATTTCCACCAGCTGTTTTGAACATTCTTTTTAAGTTCAACACCGAGTGGCCCATAGTCCCAACAGCCTCCAACGCCTCCGTAAATCTCAGAACTTTGAAAGAGGAAACCTCTTCGCTTACAGAGACTGGTTAATTCGTTTAAGGATTTAAGATTAGCGACTGACACATTGCCTCCAAAAGGGTATTTTATTAGGGAGAATTTTTGGGAACTATAGCTGATTAGCAGTTAAAAATCACTTAATTTAGTTTTTTTGGCTAAGCTCGTAGAGCTTCGAGTACTCACCCTTTTGCTGCATTAGCTGCAGATGAGTGCCCTCTTCTCGCAATTCCCCTTCTGATAGCACGTAGATGCGGTCAAAATCCTGAACTGTAGAGAGGCGATGGGCGACAGCAATAACGGTCTTTTCGCCGGCCATATCTTCCAGCGCTTTTTGGACCACTTTTTCCGACTCATTATCGAGGGAAGAAGTCGCTTCATCAAACAGCAAAATGGGAGGATCTTGCAAAAAGGCGCGGGCGATGGTGATCCTTTGCTGCTGACCGCCAGAGAGCCGGGTTCCGCGATCCCCTATCCTGGTTTCCAGACCATTAGGAAGTTTTGAGACAAACTCGTTGGCATAGGCGACCTCTAGGGCGCGCCCTATTTTAGCTTTTTCAAAGGAGTTTCCGACTTCCAGATTTCCTTTAATACTGTCATTGAAGAGAAAAATATCTTGGCTAACTAAACCAAAGAGCGCCCGCAAACTATGCAAGCTGTACTGATTGATGGCCAGGCCATCAATTAAAATCTCTCCCTTCTCAACAGGGTAGAGTCCCAATAATAAATTGATCAAAGTTGATTTGCCTGAGCCCGAAAGTCCTACCAAAGCAACTTTCTCTCCGCGACTCACTTTAAAATTAAAGTCTTTGAGGATTTCTCCTTCGCCATAAGAAAAAGTTAAATTCTTAACTTCGATTTGACCCGAAAATTGCTTAATTTCGATTTTCCCAAAATCCTTCTCTTCCTCTAGGTCGAGTAAACTAAAAATACGATCCGAGGCGGCCCTCGCTTGAGAAAGCTTGACGTTGGCCTGAGAAAATTTTCGTATGGGGTCCATGAAAAGCGCCAATGCCGTAATAAACGAAATGAATTGCCCTATCGAAACAGCACCTATCGAAATTCGGTGATGGGCAAAAATTATGACGCCAGAAAAGGCAATGCCTCCCACTAATTCAACAAAGGGATGTGCCATTTCCTCAACAAAGGTTGTTCGCATTTGAGCATCAAAAAATTTCTCTTGGGTCTTTTGAAAACGCCCAAGTACAAAACTTTGCAAGTTGAAGGCCTTGGTAATTTTATAGGCGCCTATTCCCTCGGCAATATCATGGGTCATCTCCCCATGTTCTTGCTGAACAACTGCCTGATTTTTTCTGACTTTCTTTCCGCTAATTCCAAAAATGGCTATTAGGAAAGGCGCAATCAAAAGTATTACCGAAGTTAATTGCCAGTCGGCCCAGAAGGCCATGCCTAAGTAGACGATCGCTTTTAAGGGCTCACGAATCAAGTCGACACAGGCCTTGAATCCTTGCGCAAAGATTTGAGTGTCGTTAGTAATATTTGAAATCAATTGGCCTTGTTTAGAGTCGGCGTAAAAAGAACAAGGCAGCTTCTGCAGTTTCTTGAAAATTTCAAAGCGAACCTGCAAGGTTGAGCGATCGACAATATAGCGAATCCAATAGAAGTGAAAAAAGCGACAAGGAAAATTGAGTAGAATAAGACCCAGAAGTTGCAGGCCTAAAATCAAGGCCTGCTCAAAGGTCCCATCGGCACTTAAGCCCTTATCAAAAATTGGTCGGACTAAGCTGACTTGCAGACCACCGATGGCCGCCAGGCAGAAGGAAAATAATATCGTCCCAACAACCCGAGCTTTATGGGGCCGAATATAGGGCAGAAGATTTTTAAATACTAATTGATACACGGGACCAGTCTAGCCTAGAAATAATTAAAG
Organism: Halobacteriovoraceae bacterium; assembly: GCA_018646195.1. GTDB lineage: Bacteria > Bdellovibrionota > Bacteriovoracia > Bacteriovoracales > Bacteriovoracaceae > JABGVH01. The sequence continues at coordinate 63,890 of JABGVH010000148.1, read as the reverse complement.
GACCATGGAAACACTCTTAAATTCCCGCTCTTCCATTTGAAATTGGTAACAGAGATATTGGAAAAGAACCTTGGGTATTCCTGGGTTTTCAAGAGAGATGTCTGCAATATCCGTACTTTTGGTACTCCAAACTAATTCAAAGAGGTGTTTTAGCTGGCTCCCAAGCTCTGGTAGAGAACCTTCAGAATTGACACAGGCAGCACAAGAAAAGCCACCCTGGTCGGGGATAAAGTGAACCGGCTGACCTTTTTCTAGAGAAATTTCACAGAGGCAGCATTGATTTCCTGAAGGAAAAATACCCAGCTCTAAGATAAGCTTTCCTAGAAAAAAACTAATCCCATAGACTCCATGGTCATCCTTTTCGAGCAAGCTTTTCTCTAGCTGAAAAAGCGCATTGCTTATAACCCGAAAGATTCCCTCATGGCCTTCCACTGGTTCGTGAAGATTATCTTCTGGGGCAATTTTTCGAATTAACTCGAGATAGAAGCAAAGGCGGTAAAAGGCCTTATGCTGAAGGCGTATTTGCTGGTGCATCCAAAGAGCGTTCCACTCCTTGGCGATATACAATTCGTTGCCCCGGCGATTCTGTTGGAGGTCTATTTTCAACATAAAGCCAAGTTCTAAGATCGAGGATTTCTTTTTCTTGCCGCCACCGCGACCACCATGGAAAAGTACCGATACCTTCTTACCTGAACGCAGCAGCAGCGTGCCAATTAAATGGCGTTCTTGGTAGGGCGTTTTAGAAAGCAGTAGGCCTTCAATTTTTCTTTGCATCGCTTGCAGATCCTAATGGCTTGAGGCCGCTCCATCATACCTGCTGTGAGGGTCTTTTTAAAGCGTTGCCAATAGGCCTGCCAGCGCTTAAGTCCGTGGGAATTCATTGAATAGAGTATAAAAGTTTCTCCTCGACGACCTCCACGGGAGGCCATTTGCAGCCAAAAGTCCAGGCTCGCGACTTTATAGGAAATAAAGACCTTTGCTACAGTCGGCAGATTGACCCCATGACCGAGAACCGAAGTGGCAAAGATGACTTGTGGTTTTGGATTCAAGGCCAGCTGCGCGCGGAAAGAATCGACCTCCCCACCAACCGCACCAATCGCCTTAAGTCCACGGTACTGGGACCACTCCAACCACTCAGCCACCTCACGGCGAGTGCGACAAAAATAAAGAATAGTTCCCACAGTGACTTCGGCGTGAGCGATAAAGACTCGCTCTAAAATTCGTTTCTGCCCGGACCCGAAAAAATGGTACTCACTGGGCTCATTTTTAAATTTTAGATTTCCCAAGTTGATGACTGTCATAGAATCAAAAGCCTGGAGCGAATGTTGGCGAAAATTTTCTAGATTTTGGTTAGTCATGGTGGCACTCATTCCTAAAAAAGTGCAGCCACTATTGGCCAGGCCCATATAACGTTCCCATAGCAGCGGCCTAAAATCCCAGCCCCATGAAAAAACCAGGTGGAATTCGTCCCAAATAATAATCGGCTTATCTTCTAAAGCGGCAAGCTGACATATTACCGTTTGGGGAATTTTTTCGGGAGTGGCTATCATTACCCCCTGCTGAGACTGCAAGAACTGGCGCCACTGTGGCAGTGGATCGACCCCGCTCTCGAGGTAGAAAACACCACTTTGAGCTCGGAAGCGATCCCTAGTTTCAGCTGCAAGGGCCCGTAATGGCGAGACAAATAGCAGCCTGGCGCTTTTTTGTTGAAAAAGTTCCAATAGCATACTAGTTTTACCCCAGGCGGGAGGCGCTAATAAGAGCGTAGCTGTTGCGGGACTCAATTTTGGTATTAGTTCATGCATACTTTTTAAATGCAATCTTCCCAGACTCGAAAAGTTATAAACCAAGAAAAAAAGGCGGTACCTTTGAATAACCTTTTTATTTTTAATCACGAAGAGATCGAAAATAACCGCTATCAAATTACCGATGAACTGCGACTGCAACATATCCATGAGGTCCTTGGCAGCCAGCAGGGAGACTCGGTCCGTCTCTGCTTAATTAATCGTGGACTGGGAATCGGAAAATTCACACTTTTAGAAGATCAGAAAATCGAAATCGAACTATTGGAAGAAAGCAGCGGGCAAGCGCCTTGGATAAATTTAGTAGTCGGCCTCAGCCGCCCTCCTACCTGCAAGAAAATTATGGAACACGGTACCTCCCTTGGAGTCTCTGAGTTTCATTTTTTCAAGGCCGAGCTCTCTGAGAAAAGTTATTCCACCGCCAAAATATTTTCCCCTTCAAAATATCACCAGCTATTGCACTTAGGTCTGTCGCAATCGGGCTGCTATTACAAAGAGCCGACCGTGGCACTCTCTCCCGGAATTAAATTCGTTGAGAAACAAAATTTTCCCAATAAGTTTTTCCTCGACCTCGAAGGTGAACACAGCCCTCTGGATTACGATTTCACTATGGATCAAAATATTACTCTGGCAGTTGGGCCCGAAAGAGGCTGGACTGAAAAAGAGCGCCAGTACCTGATCGATAATGGATTCCAAGGTATAAAAATCGCCGACTCCATTTTAAGAACCGAGATTGCCACCTTTGCCGCGCTGGGACAATTACACCTGATGCGCCAAACTCAGCATAGGCGAAAGCTTTCCTCTCCCCTATAATAAATCATGACTAAAATTTCTGGATTTACCTTTATTAAAAATGGTCTCTCACTGGGATACCCTATTGCCGAGAGCGTTCAGAGCATTGAACCGCTCTGTGATCAAATCGTTATTAATGTTGGTTTCGATAATCCCGAACTCACTGGCGACGATGGAACATGGGAGTACCTCAACGATACTTTTCAGGGTTCGAAATATCTTTTTTTGAAATCCTTTTGGGACCCAGAGCTGACTAGTCGAGGATTGATTCTTTCCGATCAAACAAATATCGCGCTTCAAAAATGCACTGGCGATTTCTGCCAATACATTCAAGGTGACGAAGTTATTCATCAAGATGACTTAGCACATATTGAAGACTCTCTAAAGGTAATGGTCGACGATCAAAATATTCACGGTCTGCTTTTTAATTACCTGCACTTTTATGGCAACGTCGATATTATAAAACACACCCGTAGCAGTTATCGACGGGAAGTGAGATTGATTCGCAATGGCCTGGGAATAAAATCCTGGCTAGATGCTCAAGGCTTTCGCCATTCTAATAATACAAAAATTAATTGCATTCAAGGCAAGCCTAGAATTTTTCACTATGGTTGGGCGCGCCAGCAACAAGTCATGACTCAGAAAGTGAAGAGCTTTGATAAACTCTATCATGGTAATCAGTACGACTCGGAAGACTTTTCTTATCAGAAGATTTGGGGACTTAAGAAATTCCATGACTCTCATCCTCAGGTAATGCAGGCCTGGATCGAAAAAAATCAAAACCAATTGGACGTGCTCAATCTTCCCTTGCGTTTTGAGTGGCGGAATTTTGGACTGGCCTTTTCTGACTTTGTCGAAAAATACACCGACTACCGAATTGGCGAATATAAGAACTATAAATTGGTCAAAGCAAAAATATGATGCGAAAAATTGAGGCCATGCTAGAAGAGAAAATTCGCCCCAGTCTGCGGGCGCATGGTGGAGATGTCACGCTAGTTGATTACGATAATAATCGCGTATTTGTAATTTTAGTTGGTGGCTGCCAAGGCTGTAGTAGTTCTGGCGCGACACTAAAAGATGGTATAGCAAGAGTACTCAAGCAACATTTTCCTGAAATCGAAGAAGTAGTTGATCTAACAGATCACAGTGCTGGAAAGAATCCATATTATAGCGATGAATAAAAAGTTAAAAATTTTTCTTTTTACCTTCCTCTATGTTCCCATTACGACGGTTCTTCTGGGTGAAACTCTCTTTATTTTTCACCATTTCTATAAATTTAACACTCTCTTCGATTCTCGATCTTTAGAACCTGATTCCGAACTGGGCTGGACTTCGAGGGCCGATTTTTCGCTGGACTACCAGACATTGGATGCCGGTGGCGCCAGTTATGAAATTAATTACCACACCGTTGCTAAGGGCTTTAAAGAATACGGAGATGTTTCAACTACTAAAAAAAAGCTGCTAGTGATTGGAGACTCTTTCACCCAGGCCAGGCAAGTATCCAATGATAAGACCTACTATTCCTATATCGATCGCGATAAGTATGAAGTTTTTGTCTACGGAGCCGGTGGCCATGGCAGCTATCAGGAATTGCAAATTCTGTTAAAGTACTGGGACCAAATAAAACCAGACTTAGTAGTCTGGCAATTCTGTCGCAACGACCTGGCCGATAATTACTTCCCTATCGATTCAGCCTCGGCCTTTTCCGGAATAATTTTGGATCGGCCTTATCGAAAATTTAGACGTTCTGATAAAGACAACTTTTATTCCTTCTCTAGAATTTTTTGGCCCTCGCGCTTTCTCGACTTCACGCTTTCAAAAATGCTCTCTCGCTTCAATGATAAAGATATTTGGAAGGAATTAGAAAAAGAAGGAAAGGGCCATAAGGACTTAAAGGGCTCGATTGCAGAAACCGCTGAGATTCTCAAATTGGTTAGAAGCAAAATCGGAAAAGTTCCCGTGGTTTCTTTTGGGGTGGATTCCCACCCGTTATATTTAGAAATTTTTAGGAACCTTTCCGAGTCTGTAAACTTTCACTATCTCGACTCAATCCCTTTGTCGATTCAAAGAGTAGAGCGTTCTGGCACTATTGTCCGGGCCCTCGATGGAGGGCATTGGAATGAGAGAGGCCATCAAATTGCAGGCCTTCAATTAAATTCTTCTCTTAAAGTTCTGGACAGGCGGCAAAGATAAGGTTTCTTAAACCTTTCATATTTCGGGTCTTACAGAATTTACTACCATCTTCAGTTTCAAATTCGATCATTTGATGAATTGTTTTTCTTTTGTAAATTCGAACACCAACACCAGAAATGGCACTCGCCTCAATCTCCCAAGTCCAGGGAGCAAAGGTTCTGCCAATATTCCGTAATATATGCCGGCTCACTTTTTGATGAACTAACTTCATCTTTATAGTAGATATAGAATCAAAATTGATATTGCGGTACTTATGCCCGTCGCCTTCACTAATCTTTCCTCCGAAAGTTATGTAATCTGCTTCACCTAAATGAATCATCTCTTCGCCTTTGGGAGAATTCAGATAGACCTGATTACCTTCAAGTACAATTTTACTTTCCATACTTCCCAGTGAGAAAAACTTCTTCTCACCAATTAGTTTTTCAAGATTAATTGAAATAGAGGCGTAGGGAAGATTTTCAACTCTTCCGTTGTCGTGGGTGGTTTTGTGGCCATGGGCCAGGAATTTAGTTTCGGCGACTTTTTCTTTTGCCATTAAATTAAAGCAGAGAAGGAAAAGGACCAATACTTGGAAAGGGGTTTTCATAATGGGACTCCAGTAGTGATTCTGGGGGAGTCTATCAAAGCATGGCCTAATTGTGCAGCGCATTATCGATATCCTATAAAAGATACTGGGAGTCCCAAATCATACTAAGCAATTACAGTCACTTACAAATTCAATAGGAAATCACTCAAGTTATTTCAGTCAATGGCCGAATAGGAAATGAGAGAAATTTAAGTACTAATTTTTGTTAGGAGTTACTTATGAAAGGGCCAAAGTCTTTTCTTTACCGTTTGCCACGTCTTTTTCCTCTTCTACTTGTAGGCCTTATGGGCTGCGGTCAGGAGCTACCGGATATTGCCAATATGGGCCCGGCCCAATTGGGAGGTCTTTCCATGAGCGACTTTGCGGCCAAAAGCAATGCCGATAAAGCGGCCCTAAGGGAACGATGGAATGGAGAAAATGGACTCTTGCAAAAGGCCAGTACTAACATCGACGACTACTACGCTGGTAAGGATTGTGAAAAAATTTCCAATGCCGAAGCCAAGGCCGCTTGTATAGAAATGGCCGCCTTACAATCTCCCTTCAATTTTAATTTTAAAACACTCGGGGCATTAGACAATATCACCCCTCGCTGTGCTGGTGCTAATTGGGATAGCCAAAAAGAAGCCAAACTGGCGGAGCTAAAAGAAACTCCTGCCAATAAAACGGTGACCAATCTCTTTGACAACAAAGTCGACTCAAAAATGGCGACTATGGAAGCTGCCGATAAAGACTTCGAGTTTTTCTCTGAAGGAGAAAACCGGGACGCCTACGAGGAAATGAAATCGGCTGAAGGTTTTGTTAAAAGTCATGACAAAAAGGCCAAGGCTAAAGATTCACTTGTTCAGCAAAAAGCCAGTGAGATGGCGGCTCTTGGAGACGTTACCCCTAGTGCTTTTATAGAGAACAATACCGGTAAATTTTCGAGCTATCTTGAACTTGAAACAAGAGTTGCCGAACTATCTGCCGCTAAAACTGAATATAATAAAGACGTACACGCCGACATCGACGAGCAGATCACAAGCTTTGAGGCGCAGATGACTGATGCTATGGCAGGTGTAGATGCTGATCAATTCAAGGCCAACCTACCTAAAGTCAGGAACAAAATTAAATACGATCAATTAATGGACATGAAGAAAGGCTATGAAGAAAAACGAGACCATCATAAAACTCAAATTTCAGATAAGCTAGCTGCTGTAAAACCGAAAGTGAAAGCGATAGGCGCAGCTTTTGATAAAAATAAGTCAGGCTTTGACCGTGGTCTCAGCAGTGTTTTAAATGCCGATCTAGTGAAGGTTTCCGAACCATTTACTATGGAAGACCTTAGTTCTTCGGTAGGACGATATGGCGCTGCTATGTCCTCGGCTGAAGCTGCAAAAAATGAGGCCAAGTCAAACTATGATACGGCGATGGATAAGCAAGAAAAGTACGCTCAGAAATTAGATAACGACGCTCAAAGTGTTATCGATGATAAGTGTGCCAATCCAAATCCAAAAGATATTCTTGGAAAATACTATGGTCAAGAAGAATTCAATTGTGATTCTTCAAATAAAACACAAGCTGCTAATAACCAGAAAAAATACAATCAGATTCGCCATGACATCAACAATAATAAGAGATTGATGTATATGTTGATGAGAGTTGCGGCGATTGAAGAGATTAAACAACATAAGAAGGCGCTAGAGGATATTCCTGTAGAAGTTGCTAGAAAAGCTTATGTCGATGCCGCCAGGAAAGACAATAATGCACTTATCCTTCCTCCTGGAACCAAGTCAGCACTGAAGAAGGTCAAAGAAAAATACCAAAAACTTGAATATATTAAAGATCAATTGAATGGCCTTGTAGGTACCGATAAGAAAGGTGACGACGGCCGCCAGATTCTCGATGGAACCATACTGCACTACAACCACGATAAATTTGGTTCTATGCAAAAAAGGGCCATGCTAGCGATCGAAGAGTATCAGAAAATTGATATCGATGGCGATATGAAGGGATTAGAAAAGAATGGTTTTAAATTAGAAGACCGCCAAAAAGATATTCTTAAGTATGGCGGAGACTTAGATAACACTAAGGCCTTCATTACAAATTTAAAACAATTCGATCCTACAAAAGACGAATCGAGAGCTGAAATTCTAAAACAAATGCATCAAATACAAGACAAGATCTCTGCTATAGAAGACAAGCAGCAAGGAGAGATGCAGGCGATTATGACTCAAATGATTTGTGGCCAGGATAATAGACTTCCTCAAGTGAATAAAGTTCATCCTAAACCAGATCAGTCATGTCGAAATGAGCAAGCGACTTCTGACGATTTTGTTAACTTCCTTAGAGGGGAAGAAGCTGAAGCAGAAGGTGGAAAAGCTCCCCTTCTCGAGCGTGTTGAAGAAGTTACAGGTTTTTCTTTCAATCCTCAGCAATCCTTCGATTTCGTAAAGGGCACTATGGTGGATTTCGATAGCACGGCCGTCGACGATGAAGATAATAAAAACGCCCATTCACGTTTTGGGAAGTATCAGCATATGTACCAGGGGATGCAGGATCTTTATAAAGACTCTGAAAAAAAAGACCTCTTTAATAAGTTTAATAAGCAACAAAAAGATGCCCTTGCTTTCTTTGGAGACTACAAAGAATTGCATAATCTGCATGCCGCAGAAGATGGTCTTAAAGGTCGCTTCTTAACTCCTATTGGAAAATTAGGTTCTGATATGAAGTTGGGGCCACAGTATCAAGGTGAACATGGCTTTGGTGTCTTCGGTCAATGGATGAAAGATGTCTGTGGCGGACAAACTTGCTCAATGGATTCAGTCTTCAACTCGGCCTATATAGTCGGCGGTGGTGATCAACTGGCCCAGCAAATGCTTAAGATGGCCGGCATTCCAAGTAAGTACTATATGAAGGACGGAAAAATTCAATTTGGTGAAGTCCTAATGCAAGTACTGCAAGACCGCATGGCCTCCCTCGAGGGACTTGAAGCGATGGTGACCAAAGCCGGAGCTGAAGGTGGTTGTAGTAATGAAGATTTTGACGAAGACGAACACGGACAAATTAAGAAATCTCTAGGTGATAAGGGCGATGATCCCCTCTCTAGTAACCGTGGTCGAATCAAAGAATATCAAGATGCAATTGAGAAACATAATGAAAGTGGTGGGAAGGCCGAGTAGACTTGCCCCTCTCTGTTTTACTACCTATTCATAATGACAGATGACCTCACTCGATCCAATTGGGTGAGGTCAATCTCTGCAGTAATCAACTTTTCCCCTTCACCGGCATCCGCTAATACTTCACCCCATGGATCTATAATCAAAGAATGGCCATAAGTAGAAATTTTAGCATTGTGGCGACCGTATTGAGCGGGAGCGACTACAAAGAGTTGGTTCTCTATCGCTCTTGCCCGCAAAAGTGTATGCCAATGTGCCTTGCCGGTAGGTACCGTAAAAGCAGATGAGAATGTTAAAAGATTGGCACCCTTCATTCGGTAATCGTGGGCCAGTTCAGAAAAACGCAGGTCGACGCAAATACCCAATCCAATTTTTAAAGGTCCTGCTTCAATAATTTTGGACTGAGCTCCTGGACTGTAAATATCCCCTTCATTTATTTTTTTCTGAACACCATCTTTCGTAATGTCACATGAGAAAAGGTGGCGCTTGTCATAAAAGCCTAGGTCTTTTCCGCTAGGGTCAAAGTTATAGGCGCGGTTGACGATACTTTTATTTTTGGAGGTAGCGGCGCTGCCACCCAAAAGATAAATCCCGCTTTCTTTCGCCAGAGTTTGAATATTCTTGTAATGCTCATTATCATCATGAATAAGGAAGGGCGTTGGTTCGCTGCCATCGGACATCGAATAGAAGCATTCAGGTAGAAAAAGTGCCTCTACCGATTGAGCATTGGCCTCTACAAGACAGGCCGAAATTTTTTCGAGATTTTGCTTATAGTCTAACGCCGAAGTCAGCTGAAAAATACCTATCTTCATATTAGTTTTGTTCTACGTGTTTACCGATTGCATAGTAATCAAAACCGGAGCACAGAACTTTTTGAGTATCGTATAAATTTCGAGCATCGAAAATGACTGCCTTGCCTAGCTTTTCTTTAACAAGTTTTAAGTCGGGATTTCGAAATTCACGCCACTCAGTCATTGTTACCAATCCGTCACAATTATCGAGGCAATCGTATTTATTAGGAAAAGAATTAAGTTTCCCATCAGTTTCAGGAAAAGACTTCATCGTTTTACTATAATTTTCAGCGGCTACTGGATCAAAATAATTTACGGTAGCACCTGCTTCAACTAAGGCGCGTGCCATATAGATCGCCGGTGCTTCGCGGACATCGTCGGTATTGGCCTTGAACGCCACTCCCCAAAATGCAAATTTCTTACCTTTGAGGTCTCCATCAAAATGTTTTAACATTTTTTGGAACATATATGTTTTTTGCTCATTATTAACTTCTTCTGTGGCACGAACAATTTTAAAATCTTGCTCATTTTCCTTAGCGGTAAAAACTAGGGCTTGCACATCTTTAGGAAAGCAAGAACCACCGTATCCAGGACCTGGATAGAGAAAATGACCTCCAATTCTCTTATCGCTTGAGATACCGTTGCGCACTTCTTCGATATCGGCGCCAACAGAATCACAAAGCTTTGCGACTTCATTTATAAAGCTTATTTTAGTGGCAAGAAAACAATTGGCGGCGTACTTACTCATTTCAGCCGAAAGATTACTCATTTTATAAAGAGGATTCCCTTGCCGCAATAGCGAAGAATACAATTCATCCATTACGTCAGCCGCTGCTTTTTCTTTATATCCAATGATCACTCGGTCCGGTCGCATAAAATCTTCGACCGCTGTTCCCTCTTTTAAAAATTCAGGGTTATTGACCAGGTAGAACTCTTCCTTGGTATTTTCAGCTATCAGCTGGCGAAGTTTTGTTGAAGTTCCCACTGGAACTGTAGATTTGATGACGACAACCGCCCCTTGACTCAGCTCTTTGGCCACTGATACTGCGGCAGAATTAAGGTACTCGAGATTGGCCTGACCATCCGGTAACGAAGGGGTGCCTACTGCCAAGAAAATCGCTTTGGCCTGGCCGACGGATTCATAGCTAGTTGAAAACTTTAAACGCCCGGACTTGGTTCCACGATGTAAGATATCGGTCAGCCCTGGCTCATATATGGGACAAAGACCTTCTTCCAACATTTTTATTTTAGCTGGGTCAATATCAACACAGGTGACTTGATGACCAATTTCAGCAAAACAAGTTCCCGATACGAGACCGACGTAACCTGTTCCAATAACTGTAACTTTCATTAAAACTCCAAAATTCGGTTTCACGATCTTAACCTATTGGGTAAGATACCAAGGAACATTATACCACTGATTACTATTTGGTAAGCGAGGAACCATTTCCTCAGGTATTTATGGCGGTGAGTAAATTAATACAGTAAAAAATATTTTAAAATTGAGTCTAGCGGTTGGCATTATGTACTGGCTTTTTAGAAGCGGTAAGCTGGACTTCAGTTTAGTCGGTAAGTCATTACATATGGGATATGGCTGGCTGGCCTGCCTGACCTGCATATTCTGTCAGGCGCTTTTTTCCTCATTCAGGTGGAAAATATTGCTGCGAATCGGAACTCAAGCCCCATTGCCAGCTTGGTCGATGATCCGTCTGACTTGGATTGGTCTCTTTTTTAACTCTGTATTGCCCGGTGCCGTCACCGGCGATTTTATTAAAATGCTCTACGCCCGCGATCTCGATAAGAATTTAAGTAAGACTTATCTCCTCACTTCTGTCTTGATGGACCGAATTTTGGGGCTCTTTGGGTTGCTCTTTCTCTTAGGCCTTTTCAGTATTTTTAATTACAATGCGGTAATCGCAGTCAGTCCCAAAATTAAGAACCTCTTGCATTTTAATTTCTTATTATTTGCAGGCGTCATTGTTTTTTTCGCGACTCTTTTTTTAAAGCGCTCAATCCAAGAACTTATCTTAAAATATTGTTTGGTAATTCCTAAATTGGGAAAATTTATTCACAATACCCTTCAACAGGTTTGGTTAATAGGAAGGCATAAAAAAGCCGTCTTCACTTGCTTGGCGATGAGTATGGCACTTCAATTTAGCAATATTCTGGCCTTCTATTTTATTAGTAGCCCGTTCTACGGTGTTGAAGTCTCACTACCCCACGTCTTTACCTTTATTCCCATTGGCTTCATTGCGGTGGCGATTCCCATTACGCCAGCGGGGCTTGGGACCGGTCATGTTGCTTTTCAAGAACTCTTCTCACTCTTTGGAATTCAAGGCGGCTCATCTTTCTTTAACCTCTATTTTCTCTGCATGATTTCAATCAATCTCTTAGGCTTTATTCCCTATATGCTTTCGGGTAAAAAACACTCGCTTAGTGAAACAAAAGAATTTGAAAATCTAGAAGCTCAGTCTTAAGCCGTTAGACTAACGCCAGACTCAGAAAGTTTTAAGGTCAGTAAGAAATCATTGGTCCAAGGTCTGGACAATTTTGAGCGCATTTGAGCAGGAATTTTCGAAGGGCGCAGTAGTTTGTCGAAAAAGCCCGGATTCATAATTACAGTGCACTCTCTCTGGCTTTTTGAAAGTTCTTTCAGGCCCTCAACCCAGATAATTTTTTCCGCATTAATTTTTTTTACCAAGGCGGCGGAATAATCACTCTCACGTCCTACAATGCTGACCAGCTCGACTCTAGGAAAAGCAAACGACTCTCCCATTTTTTCGATCCGCTCTTTCATTAGTAGGGGGTGATTGCCTCGGAACTCAAGTGTCTCTGTTAAGTCATCAAAGCGCTTCTCACGGCGTTTGTATTTCGCCATTTTTTCATCTGAATGATAGAGCTTTAATATATCGGCCTTCTTTTCGCTATACTTATCTTCTTCCCTAACATGACCATAATGAAAGATACGGGCATCAGACTCATAGGCCTTGGTGAAATTTCGAAAACTTTGAGCGTCTCCCCAAGATTCGATTGAGTTATCAAGGCGAACCGCTCGAATCTCCTGGGGATACCATTTCTTATTTATCGCAATTTTTCCGTGTGATTGCCAAAAGTGCAGGTAGCGGAAACGAACGACATCACAGCCCTGCTCTTCAGCTTTTTGTAAATCGTCGCGAATTAATTGGTAATCTTCTTCGTGGAAAACCTCATCACATTGAAGATAGATACCCCAAGCTGCTGGTGTGCTTTGCTGCTCGGACCTTAAAAAACTAAGGGCGGTATTAGTTTCCTTGGAGAGGATTAATCCACCTTCTCTCAACGATTCATCCCAGACTGTTGGTTGAATTTTTAAAAACTCTAAGTCGGCGACGGCTTCTTCTGTGCCATCTTCACTCTTACCGAGGGCAAGATAAACACTTTGGCAGACTGCCGCCATCGATTTTAAGCACTCTCGAAAACAGTAATCGTACTTAACTCCATTCCGGAGCAGCGTGAAACCAAAAATATTAACGGGAGTGTTGGTTGGCATTTTTAGCTAAATACAAATATTTTAGAGGCATCGATATGGCCATAGCGCAGCCATTTAGTTTTTAGCGATTCAACTTCAAGTAGATAACTGGCCTCTTCTTTTGCATCTTTAAGTTTTCGAACTTTCTTGGCCTGCTTCTGCAAGATAGAGCGAACTTCTTTAGGAATAATCCTTTTGCCATCCATTAAATAGGCCCCGCCCTCAAATTGAAGGACTCTTCCTAAAAAAAGATCATTTTTCAAAAGTGCTGGCTGGGCATGATCTTTACTTAAGATCACTTTTTTATCATGGAGAATATCTTTGAGTACCAACTGCTTTCGCATATTGGTGCCAGTGTATTCAAAAAGAGAATGGTTAACATTGAGTAGACTTTCAGAAACTTGATCCGAAGGCTGTTGCTTCTCTAAGTAATCCCGCATAACAGTTCGGGTACCCCGGCGAGAAATAAATTGAAGTACATACCAATCGTTAAAAGAGGACATGCGACTCTCGTAGTCCTCATCTTCTTCATTGGCGCCACCAGTGATTTTAAAGTACTCATCCTTGGCCTCGATCAAAGTCTTATAGTGATCCCCTTCAGAGTATTCCTGGAGTGCGCGGTCTAAATGTTGAAACAGTTCAATTTGCATAGGGCTAGTTTAGTCATCGCTTTTTAAGACTGCAAGGAAGGCTTCTTGAGGAACTTCGACGCTCCCCACCATTTTCATCCTTTTCTTACCGGCTTTTTGTTTTTCCAATAATTTTCGTTTTCTAGAAATATCACCACCATAACACTTCGCAAGAACATTTTTGCGCAAGGCCTTAATAGTTTCTCTGGCAAGTATTTTTGCGCCTATGGCCGCTTGAATAGCAATATCAAACTGCTGGCGGCTTATAAGTTTTCTCAATTTCTCAGTTAAATCCCGGCCTTTATAAAAGGAATTATCCCGATGGCAGATAATAGATAGGGCATCAACCCCATCGCCATTTAAAAGGATTTGCACTTTTACCAGGTCAGCCGTTTCATAACCCTTTAGCTCATAATCCATCGAGGCGTAACCTTTGGTCATGCCTTTTAATTTATCGTAAAAATCGTAAACCATTTCACTAAGAGGAAGGTCGTACATAACCTGAACCCGATCTTCTGTAATATACTTAATTTCAGTTTGGCGACCACGGCGCTCTTCACAGAGAGTAATAATTTTCCCCACGAATTCATTAGGCACGTGTATTGAGATGGCGACGATCGGCTCTTCAATAGTCTCGAACTCTCCAGGCTCTGGCATATCACTAGGATTATCGACTTCTTTTACAGTGCCATCCATTAGGCGGACTTGGTAACTCACCGAAGGGGCGGTTGAAATGAGATTGAGTTCGAACTCTCGCTCTAAGCGCTCTTGCACGATATTCATATGTAAAAGGCCCAAGAATCCACAACGAAAACCAAAACCTAATGCCTGAGAAGTTTCAGGCTCATAAGTAAACGAGGAGTCATTCAATGCCAATTTTTCGAGCGAGTCCTTTAATAAGACATACTCGCTCGACTCCACTGGAAAAATGCCACAGAAAACCATTGGCTTCACTTCTTCGTAACCTTCCAGGGTTGGGGTATTTTTATTTTTGGCGTGAACCATAGTGTCGCCGACTTTTACATCGCGAATAGTTTTTATCCCGCAAATAACCATGCCTACTTCACCGGCAGTGAGTTCATTTATCTCTGTGAAAAAGGGCGTATTTACCGCAAGCCTTAAAACTTCATACTCTTCTTCCGATTGCTTGAGGTAAATTTTATCGCGTTTTTTAAGGGTTCCCTCAACCAGCCTAACCAAAACCACAACCCCTTGGTAGGAATCGAACCAGGAGTCAAAAATGAGGGCCTGCAATTCATTTTCAGGTTTTCCAGTCGGTGCCGGGATTTTTTTGACAATAGTTTCAAGCAGAGCTTCTACTCCAAGTCCCGACTTCGCCGAGACACGGTCAGCACTCTCTGCTTCAATGCCAATGATTTCTTCAATTTCATTTATTACTTTTTCGGCATCTGCATGAGGCAGGTCGATTTTATTAAGCACTGGAATAATCTCGAGATCATTTTCAATGGCCATATAAACATTGGCCAGGGTCTGGGCCTCAACTCCTTGAGAGGCGTCGACAACTAAAAGCGCGCCGTCGCAAGAGGCCAGGGAACGAGAAACTTCGTAAGAGAAATCCACATGCCCGGGAGTGTCTATAAGATTAAAATTATAAGTCTCTCCGTCATTGGCCTTATAGCCCAAGCGGACTGCTTGCGCCTTTATTGTGATACCACGCTCTTTCTCAATATCCATGCTATCGAGTATCCGGTCCTTTCTTTCCCGCTGGGTAATCGCCCCAGTCAGTTCCATAATTCGATCGGCGAGAGTCGACTTCCCATGGTCAATATGGGCAATAATAGAAAAATTGCGAATGAACTCTTGATTCATAGTGTTAGTTTGTTACGCGAAAACTTCTTCGGACAGTACCATAAGGTAATAATCTAGGGAACTTTCTTTTCCCCGAATAGGGATGATGTTGGCGTAACCTGAGAAAATAAGGTCAGGTTCTTTTTCTTTTGTGGTCTCTTCTTCACCTTCGATATGGACCTCGGTCTTTTCTTCGTGACTTTCGCCATTACCATTGCCGTTACCGTTGCCATTCTTGGCCAACTTGGCCTCTTCAGGGCCTTCCTCACCGTCAAAATGCTTGGCAGGAATTTCGATGATGGCATTCTCAATTTTTGAACGGCGCTTAATTGCCAGCTCATAGGATTCAATAATTGTTTTTGGAATCTGAGTATCTGACATCTCTTTGCCCAATACGTCCTCCGATTGGACCTGCAATAAGGAAAAGAGGCGATTATTCATATAGACCAGGCGCCCTTCTGCATTTGCGACTAAGATCGGCTTTTTAACCATATTAGCAAGGGCATCAAATTTTCGATTCTCGACTCCGATTCGGTCTGTCCGCAATTCATCGAAGAGCTTAAAACTCTGGATCATCTTATTCATTTCACGAGCGATGTCACCAATCTCATCATCCTGACTATAGTAGATCGAAACATCAAAGTTACATTCCTGTAGTTCGCGAATGGCATCTTTAATTTTCTTAAAAGGAAGGGCGATTTTCCCTGGAACAACAAGTGAGAGAATAATAGTACCCAAAAAGCCGATGATCAGCGTGATCATCATATTGCGCTTAGTTTCCTTAATAATTTCTTTAAATTTTTGGTTTCTTTTTTGACTTTGAGTCAGCTGAATTTCCTGAAAATCTGAAAAGGTTTCTAGAATTTTGTCTGAAGAAATTTCAATTTCCCCAAGACCGAGCTGGTCTTCCCCGCCTCGGATATTTCCCTGAGCCGACTTACTTAGAATTGATTTTAAATAATCTAAATGATCTTTCATCCGCTCTACGAATTTATTAACCTCTGGATCACGATAGAGCGAATCAATCTCATCGAGCTGAGAAATAAAACTCTCAATTCTACTTAAAGTTAGCTCTATATCTTTCGCAGTGGCTTTTTTAATTAAGATTTTTCTTTGAGATTTTATGATTGAAACGGCTGAAATTCTAATTTGGTCTGTAATTACAGAAATCTTACTAGACTTAATAGTAACATCTTCAATTTCATTACTTAGAGAGCTTAAGAAATTGAAAACCGTGAAGGTAAAAACCAACACCACCATCATTGCGATGACAAAGCTAAACGTGACTCTTCTTCTTAAAGATAAATTCATACTTTATTTATTTAAGTCTCAGCTAAGTCTGCGAACAGACGGTTAAAGTTTTTTTCACTTCCCACAAGGACGACGATATCGTCGGCCTCAATAATATCCATCGGAACTGGACAATCATTAATATCTACCCGATAAGCCGACTTTCCATATTCATCAATAAAGGGAACTCGCTTTTGAAGCGCGACAATATTGAGGGCATAATTTTGGCGAATTTTACTTTCCACCAGAGTCCGCCCTTCAAATTTTTTGCCTAGTTTAATTTCAACGATAGAGTAACCAGCAGCAAAGTTATAACGTTGTAAAACGTGGGGTGCGATAATTTTCGAAGCAATAATCTCGCCCATTTCTTCTTCTACTCTAATAATTTCGGAGGCTCCAATTTCGTGAAGCACGTGCTCATGGAGATTTGAAGTCGCTCTAGCAATGACTCGCCCTACGCCTAGCTTCCTAAGCATTGTGACCGCCAAAACACTCATTTCGATATGATCACCGATTGCGACAATCGCCACATCGACATCTGAGATATTAACGGAGCGCAGGGCCCTCTCGTTGGTAACATCCAGAACTACCGCGTGAGTTACCCGGTCTTTAATTTTATCCACCAATCCTTCTTCGCGATCGATGGCCACCACTTCAGCGCCCTTTTCAAAAAGTCGACTGGCGGTTTTTGCTCCAAATGTTCCAAGGCCTATAACTGCTACTTGCATAATTTTACCTATTTTCCTTAACTTACATTATAACCTTAAATCTATCCGATCATAATTCGGCCATCAGGGTAGTCAATTTTTCCGCTTCCCATACTTTTTTGACCAATCGCTAGCATCAAGGTCAGGGGTCCAATCCTTCCAACCAGCATCAAGGCAGAGATTGCGAATTTTCCCATTAAAGTTAATTGCGGAGTAATACCCAAGGATAAACCTACGGTACCACCAGCGCTTATCACTTCGAAAAAGAGTGGCAAGAATTCTTGCTCTGGCTCGAGCTTCATCATAACTAAGATAAAAAAGCTGGTGAAGAGGATAGATATAAAAGTCAGGGCAGTCGCCCGAACAACTAATTGTCCTGGGATCTTGCGACCAAAAACAATAACATCCTTCTCGCTTTTCAAAGTCGATTTAATACTTTGAACCAGTATCGCCAGAGTTGTTGATTTTATCCCACCAGCGGTAGAGCCTGGTGAACCACCAATGAACATAAAAAGAGTCATTGCGTAGAGAGTATAATTATTGAGATTGGTCAAAGGGATTGTATTAAATCCCGCCGTTCTCAAGGTGACCGATTGGAAGAGCGCTACTTGGAATTTTTCAAAAAGAGTGAAGTGATCGAGAGCATTGAGGAATTCTCCAAAAAAGATAAAGAGAAAACCGGTAATTGTTAAAAGCACTGTGGTAGTTACAACAACTTTCGTGTGCAGGCCCAGCCTCACAATACTTTTCCCGCTGCGAACTACTTCTTGAATTTCTTTCATTACAATAAAGCCAAGCCCACCCAGGAAAACAAGTATGACTATAGTTCCATTGATCAAAGGTTTTGTGGCATAGGACTCCAGGCTAGTTTCAAAGAGAGAAAATCCAGCATTACAAAATGCCGAGATAGCGTGAAAAAATCCATAATACAAGGCCTGGCCAAATTCAAATCCCTCAAAGGTAAAGCCAATAGTCAGTACTATTCCTCCCCAGAGTTCTATTAGGAAAGTGTATTTGACGATATCGACGATAATTATGAAAAGATCCTCTAGGCTTGAAACGTCCAATAACCCCTGCATAGTAATGCGGTCCTTAAGCCCCATCGATTTTCCGAGAAGAATCGCACTTAAAGAGTAGAGGGTCATAATTGAAAGCCCTCCAATCTGAATCAGAAATAAAATAACCATCTGCCCAAAGAGACTGAATTTAGTGGCAATCGAAAGGGTTGAAAGTCCAGTCACACAGGTGGCTGACGTCGCCATAAAGAGAGCATCAGAGAAAGTCATGCCCTTGCCATCGATCGAGGAGACCGGCAGCAATAAGAGAAAAGTCCCGAGCAAGATGACGCCTGTAAAAGAGAAGAGCACCATTTGGTGGGGTCGATTTATAATGCCATGAAAGAATTGCGATTTTTCCTTGAAGTCTTCGTCATAAGACTGCTCTTCATTGTCATCATAAAGTGATAGGACGCTGGATAATAAATGAGCGGAGGAGAGCCAGAAGGTAAACTCTAAGTCTCCCCAAGTAATCAAGAGTGGAACGAAGACAATGATCGAAAAGACATACTTCCTTAAAAATTCCTCAAACCCGTGGGAGTTCATATAATTGACGATGACCACCAGAAAAAGCACCAGCGGAACAAAGAAGGCCCCGGCTTCAAGTAGCCCCGCCACCCATTCTAGGCTCCAACTTTTGGGTAGATAACTGGTACTTCGCAGACTATAGAGAAGGATAAAACTCCCATTTACGAAGAGCTCGATCAGAAAAGGTATTTTAGATAGCAAGTGCTGCATACTATTATGATATTATGTATTTGATTTTTTTAAATTTAGGGACCATATTGCCGCATTAGTATATGAAAAAAGTCCAATTTGAAATTGAGCATATTGACCCATTGGGGCAAGGGGTTTCCAAAAAAGGTGACAAAGTTACTTTTATTCCAAAAACCCTACCGGGAGAAACCGGTGTCGCCACTATCGTACGCAGTCGCAAAGGGGTGCAATTCGCAGAGCTGACTCAGCTTGATAGCGCCTCTGCAAAACGGATTGAAGCCGAGTGCCCCCATTATGATCAGTGCAATGGCTGCCACTTCCTACACACTTCTTACCCCTATGAGCTTGAGCTCAAGCAAAAAAATTTAGAATTCCTTTTTAAAAATTGGCAGTACGGTGAGCTCCACAGTCACCCGGGCCCTACTCGCATGGGCTATCGCAATCGTATCCAATTGCATTTTAATAAGGCCCGCAAGCAATTTGGTTTTATGCTTACTGGTGGCAAGGAAATCCTGGCCGTCCCAGACTGCCTTCTACCCGCCCCGCAATTAAAGGCGGCGATCAAGCAATACACTGGCCAGGATCATTGGCTGGATAGTCTACCGGACCCTGTAGGCCATGTTGAGTTCTACCAAAAAGATCAGGAAATTCTTATTTCCTGCAATAAGCCTTATGCCGAAGGCGGTTTTTCTCAGGTTAATCCAGCAATGAACCAATTGCTGGCCGGGCTTTTACAAAATTTGGCACATACTCTCAATCCAGGCGCTAAAATTCTGGATCTTTTTGGCGGAGTTGGAAATCTCTCGAGTAATTTTCAAAAACAAGAACGGCTTATCGTCGATTATTATCCAGGTACTGCCCCTAAAGAGACTTCTGGTGGCCAATTTCTTAAGCTTGACCTCTATCGCCCCGAAGCGCTGAATGAGCTTACTAGTCGAGGCATCGGGCATTTCGACTGCCTTATCGTTGATCCCCCACGCAGCGGATTTAAACAATTGGGCGATTTTCTTAAGGAATTTTCCCCCGAGCTTTTAATTTACGTCAGCTGTAATCCAGCAACTTTAAAAAGAGATTTAGATCAAATAAAAAATGATTATCAATTGTCGAACTTACATCTTTTAGATTTTTTCCCGGGCACTTTTCATTTTGAGACTTTGGCGATACTCAAAAAGCTTTAACCGTGTGCTCTCGTCGGAATACTTCTGTAAGCCCTTCTATTGCCTTTAACCCTAGTTTTTCTTAGAATAGAAGCATACTTAATCTGGAGAATTGATTTGAAATTCAAATTCGCTATTCCTTTGCTTTTTGCACTGTCGCTGGTTCTATTTTCTTGTAGCTCGAAAGGTAAAAAACCCAAAGACAAATTGGCGAGACTGCATTACTCCACCGGTACTCAATCTCTGGTAAAAAAGGATTACACTTCAGCCTTAGAAAATCTAATTAAGGCCAATCAGCTCAAACCAAATGATACAGAGATAAATAATAATTTAGGAATGGCCTACTTTTTTAAAGGAGATTTTTCTTCCGCTCAAGCACATTTGCTGAAAGCGATTGAAATCGACCCAAAGAATTCAGACGCTCGTAATAATCTTGCCTCTTTTTACTTCCATCAAAATAAATTCAACTTATCCAAGGCCCAATACGAAATCGTTCTCAAAGATTTGATTTATAAACATCAATATCGAACAAAGCATAATCTTGCGCTCATTCATTTTCAGCAAAGAAATTATGCCGTCGCCGAAACACTGCTTGAAGAGGCGCTTAAAGATAAATTAGATTACTGTGCCGGGCACTTTCTTTTGGGAAAAATCCGCTTAAAACAAAAAAATTATCCTAATGCTTTGAAAAATTTCTATGAGGCAGGCAAAGGCACCTGTGTAAAATATCCTGCTCCAGTTTTTCAGCAAGGAATCACTCTCACTAAAATGCAACAATGGGATAAAGCTTTTTTGAAATTTAAAGAAATTGTAGACCGTTTTGCAACTAGTGCGTATTCTGCGAAAGCCATGAGCAAAATGCGTCAATTAGACCTAAGAAGAAACAGTCCTAAAATACCAGAGATAAGTTTTAAAAAAAGCGCTAAAAAGAAAGTCCGCGTTATCTCACAGAAAGACTTAAACCAGTTCGAAGCAACAAATTTCTAAGATATGGGTAAACGAAAAAACGGAAAAGCAAAACAGAACGAAAAGGCATCAAAGCCTTTTCTTTTTTCTGATTATGAGAACGAAGAACATCCTGAGATTCAAGATGATCTAAACGTTGCTCCCCCTCCTAGTCCTCGTGAAGATTTAGTAGTCGAAGAAGAAGCACCGGAGCCCCTCCCTTCGCTTCCTGCAGAGCAAGTCACTATTGGAGCCTTTCTAAAACATAAGAGAGAAGAGAAAAAGCTCAGTATAAAAATTATCTCCCAGCATACTAAAATTAGCGTCACCATGCTCGAGTTCCTAGAGGGAGACTTATTTGAAAAACTTCCCGACAAGGCCTATGTTAAAGGATATATAAAATCGTATTCTCGAATACTTGGTTTAAACCAAGCCGAGACTCTAGATGTTCTCGATAAGACTTACGAAATTTTTTCTGATGTTGTTCCTCAGCCTAAGAATCTACTAGAAACCAGTAACGATGAGGGTAATCATAATGGCGTAATGCCAGTTATCTTTGGTGCAGTCGGTATTTGTCTCGCCTTGGGCTTAATCGCTTTCTTTGTATTTGGAAACTCCAATAACGAGAAGACAGTTGAGAAAGTAGTTGAACCAACAACTCTCAACGCCGATACCCCTTTGAAAAGCCATTCAGAGGGAGCTGTTCAGGCGATAGAAAAAGAAGAAGTTGTTGAAGGGCCTGTTCAAAACCCAGCCCCAGCTGTAGCTCCAGTGGTAGAAAAGAAAGCAGCTCCTGAAAAAGCCACCGACGAAGATGACGATTTTGTGGCAGAAGCAGCTGACGAAGAGACCGATAAAAAAGAAACTGAAGAGCAAAATAAAATTACTTTTCGCTCTCTAACACTGCCACTATTTACAATAGATAAGAAACTTTCTGATGAAGACTTACAAAAATATTTTCCTGAAAGTGCCCAAAGATCAATTGATAAAAACCGTCAAAATCTCTTCATAAATGCCGTCAAGGGCGATAGTTGGATCACCTATAAAACTGATGAGAACCCAATCAAGAAATTCGTCCTCAAAAAAGGGCGTACTTTGTTAATTAGAGGAGATGAAATTCGAATCTTTCTTGGAAACGTCAACGCGACTAAAATGTTTTATAACGGAAAGCCTATTTTGATTCAAACTTCTTCAGGTGTTAAGTCTCTTGTTTTTCCGGAAGGAAGCCACGGGAAATTTAAAATTCCATTATTTGTCTTTAAGAAAGATGGAACCGTCGATACATCCGAAGCCTACTAAGCCAGCTTTAACTCATCCAATCTAATTTTTTATAAAATCGATAGCCTACGACGGATATTATAAATCCAGGGAGAAAGACCGCCATTGCAGGTGTGATATGACCTTTTCGCGAGTAACTGATACCAGCAAAAAATAATGCATAATAAAGAACTAACACTAAAAAACTAATGGCACCGGTATTTCGCTGGCGCCCACGACCCTTCTTAATGCCTAAGCTAAAGCCCAGGAAAATAAAAAGTAAGCAGATTAGAGGTGTGTTGATTCGGCTCCAGTATTCGATTTTACTTTTCGGAAGCCTCTTTCGGATTTCGTGAACTCGCTGCTCTTCCCGCGAAGAGCGATTGTCTTTAGACAAAAGGGTAGTAAGTTCCTTATCTCTAGCGCGAATCACTTCTCGCAGCTCCTGATTGGAACGCATACTATCTTTAGTTACGAAGCCAGGAGTCTCACCTCCACTTAAAATAGGAAAATCATATTCCTCGAAAAGAATTTTTTCTATTTCTCTATCTTCTGTCTGGGAAGTGGTGATGATATTTCCATCGGAGAGATGCAAACGAATACTTGGGGTCGCCATCTTGCCCACTTTTTGTTTGATAAGTATTCCCTGTTTAGCGAAAATTACTCTTTGCTCTTCTTTCCCTTTTTGGCGGATTTGAATAAAAACATCTTTTAAAATCTGCCCCTCGTTCTCTACTTTTTCGGCAAAAAGCGTGACACCAGGTATATCCGTAAAAAAATTCTCGGCCTTTATGTCCGTTAACATTCCTCTCGAAGTCAGCCTGATAATGCTATTTTTAAATTGATTCTTGGAATAGGGAATTAAGTTTTGGTTGAGAGAAAAAACAACCGCCCCAATCATCACACCAATGATTAAAAATGGAGTAAACAATTGCCACTTGGTAGTCCCAAAAGAGCGCATAGCGACGATTTCAGAATCCTCGCTCATTTTACTAAGAGTAAAAATAGTAGCGAACAGGGCACTTAGAGGAATCGCCATGGGAAGAAAAGTTATGGCGATATGCCCAATCAGCTCGAAAAGAGTCGAGAGCTCGACCCCTTTGTTGATAACAATGCGAGTGATGCGAAAAAGTTGAAAGGTTAATAAAAAGAGTACGAAAAAAACCGTACTCAATAAAAACGGAGGGATAAAACTGGCGGCTAAATAGCGCTGTGAGGTCTTAAGCATTTAAAAACTATCCTTTCCATGTTAGTTTACCCCCCTTCCTACCGCCCCTCAACCAATCCATAAGGAGTAAACATGGATATTATCCTAAATCTTAACGCTAAGAGTTATTCAAGCGACGAAGTGCTTGTGGTTGCGGCCTATTCAAAAGCTGGAAAACAGAAAAAAGATCCTGCCCAACTAGTTAATAGTCACTGGTCAAGCGATCTTAAAGAAGCCTTTTCTGCTATCAATGCTGCTGCAACCTTTACTGGAACTGCTGGAACAAAATTTTTATTCCCACTAGCAAGTGGAGAAATGGTTCTTGCCTGGGGACTTGGAGAGAAATCTAAACTCTCTAGTGAAAGTCTTAGAAAAGAAAGCGCCAAAATTTATAGTCTTGTCTCGAGTGGACATGCTGAGGCTGCTCTTCAATTAGACGGTTTTACTTTAAAGGGAAATCTTGAAAAGACTGTCGGGATTATTTCCGAAGCAGTCGGAATGACTGCCTATAGTTATGATAAGCATAAGAGCAAAAAATCTCCCTGTAAATTTAAGAAACTTTTTCTCGACTCTAGCGCCGCTAAGAGCAAGGCCAAAAAACTTCAAGCAGTACTTGATGCCAAGAAAAACCTAACTGATTCGATTGCAATAGCACGAGATTTCGTCAACGACCCTCCTAATATTCAAAGCTCTGTTTACTACGCCAAAGAAGTAGAGAAAGACGCTAAGAAGCTAAAGCGAGTTAAAGTTAAAATCCTCGGTAAGCCCGAGTTAAAGAAAGAAAAAATGGGAATGTTCCTTAGTGTAAATGCTGGCTCCGGTTTCGACCCTCGACTAGTTCATTTGACCTACACTCCGGCAAAAGTGACTAAGAAAACGAAACATGTTGCCTTAGTCGGAAAAGGTTTAGTCTTCGATACTGGTGGCTATTCCCTAAAACCAGCCGCTGCCATGGCCGGAATGAAGTTTGATATGGCCGGTTCAGCGACTGTTTACGCGGCTTTTAGAGCTGCCGTTCTCAACAATGCGCCCGTTAAAATTTCCTGCTTCCTCGGAATGACGGATAATGCGGTCAACTCTTTTGCCACAATGCCTGACTCAATCGTCACCGCTAGAAATGGTAAAACAGTTGAAGTGCTCAATACCGATGCCGAGGGACGTTTGGTACTAGGAGACGTTCTCGATTATGCCTGCGACCAAAAACCTGATTGCATCATCGACGCTGCTACATTAACCGGCGCAGTATTAATTGCCCTCGGAACTGAAGTCTGTGGCCTAATGGGTAATGATAAAAAATTAAGAGATAACCTAATGAAATCCGCTGCCGCCACAGACGAATACATGTGGCAACTTCCGATTATTGAGGAATGGCGCGACGACATGAAATCGAATATCGCCGACCTTAAAAATATTGGTGGTTCTCGCTGGGGTGGCTCTGCCAAAGCAGCAGCCTTTCTCGAAAATTTTGTCAAAGACGATATTTCCTGGGCCCACTTAGACATTGCTGGCTGTGCTGGCGATCAGGGACATCTCCCCTACTGCCCTAAAAAAGGTGCCAGCGGACTTGTAGTCAGAAGCCTGGAGCATTTTATCCAAAATGCCTAAGAAAACTAATTTTAAAATAGTTCTTGTGGCGCCCGAAATTCCCGGAAATACCGGAAGTATCGGGCGCACTTGCGTCGCCCTCAATATCCCTCTGATCCTGATAAAACCTTATGGCTTCGACCTGTCAGAGAAGGCCGTCAGACGAGCTGGTCTCGATTACTGGAAGTTTTTAGACCTGACAGAGTACGATTGCATTGATCAATTTATGGCGAGTGAGAAGCCTGCTAAAGAGCAGCTCTGCTTCTTTTCTAAGAATGCTGAAAAAACTTATTTCGAAGCTAACTTTGTGCAAAATTCTTTTTTGATTTTTGGTTCTGAAACTAAGGGCCTGCCAAGTGAACTATTTGGGTCTTATCCGGAACGCTTCTTAAGCGTCCCAATGCTGAGTGATAAGGTCCGTTCCCTCAATCTCTCTAATGTCGCCACCGCTGTGGCCTATGAAACCTACCGCCAGCTTTCGCTTTAATAGAAAATTAGACCACGCCAGCTTCGGCTCCTGCCTCCCGCTGCCATACTGTCCATCCTAGACCAAAAAAAGCCCCTTCCGAAGAAGAGGCCCTTTAGGGTATTCTTGATTATTTTCAACTCACAAAGAGATTGATTAGAACCAGTAGTGTACCGCAACTTCAGTAAAGAGGTTGTCAAGCGCAAGGTCATCATTTGAACTATTTCCTGACTCACCTGAACCGATAACACCGTCAATCTTAAGCTTACCAAAGTTAAGAGTGGCACCAGCTGTTACTGACTGAGAATCGACATCTGTTTCTTTAAAAGTTCTACCAGTAGCTCCACTTGTAGTTACTTCTGTGTCAGAGATAAGAACGTTGGCAGAAATTGCACCACGAACTGTTAGCCAGCTATTGGCATCAGCTTCGAAACCTACAGTAAACGGAAGGTTTGTGTCTTTTTGCTTTCTGTTGTTAGCTGCTGTTGTTCCGTCTTTATCTTCACCCTCTACAGACTTGTAAGAGACGTTGTAATAAACACGAGCTGTTGAAGAAACTTCATGAGTGTTACCAGCTCCAATTTCTAGAGAAGTACGCTCCGTTTCGTTTTTAGCTACACCAGAACCAGCTGTAAACTCAGCACTGATTTTGTCGTACTCTGCGAAGAAGGTCCAATCGCCCCATCCATAAGATGCGCCGATATTGACTCCGCCGCCTTCCCATTTAGCACCTGTAGTAGACGCATTTGCGAAATTTTCAGAATCATCACTTAGTTTTAAGTTAGCGTAAAGCTCAAGGTCACCCATGATGATACCACCACCAAGAGCAAGTCCTGATTGATCGGCTTCCTTATCATTAAGCGTAGAACCTTCGTTCTTAGCTTTTGAATATTGAAGGTGAGCACCCCATTGAACGCCCATATCGCCACCAAAGAAAAGTCCGATTTCATTTGTACGGGCCATTAGTGAAGAAGAACCCATGGCGATACTTGATCCACCATAGTTGTTAGTTGAAGCAGCTGCATTGCTACGAATTGCATTTTGATCGTCAAGATCTGATCCATAATAAAGACCGTAAGCGAAAGCACCAGAAGAGCGGAAAAAACCACCTTCAGCATTTTCTGTTGTACCTGCGGCACCAGTGTTGTTACCCCATTCAGTTACAACGTAATTGTTCATGGTATTAACATGAGCAGCGTTACGAAAAACTGACCGAGTGTCGTCGATGTAATGTGAGCCACGGTCTTCATTTTGACCTAAAGCTGACAAACGTGATTTGGTGGCATAAGCGCTAGTAGAGAGCAGCGCTAGGCCTAGTCCAATCATAATTGATTTTTTCATGCATTCTCCTTGAAGTTATCTGATTACATTCCCTAAAATTGCAATCGTGTTTCTGTTTTTAAAAAAACAATCTAAAATTATATTATCTATAAGTTTCAGTCTCTTAACAATATTTGTCAACAACTCAAACCAAGAAAATATTTAAAAAAATTTAATTTCTAAGAAGGGGAAAGGCTTTCTTCTGACGCTTCACTCGCCAACGGGATCTTATTTATGGAATATTCGAAACTACTTTCACTCGCACCAAAAGCGCTGAATGGGCCATTGGGACGGGCCAAGGAAAGATTTACCAGTTCTCCTGAAACCTTCGAATAGAGCATTTCGTCAAATTTTAGACGCATAGTTTGCTCCTCTACTTTTATGTATTCTCTGTAGGGGCAGCCTTTAAAAAGTGGAAATATTTTTTCTAAATGGCGCTTTAAAAGGCGAATTTTCTTCGATAAGTCGTCTTCATTGCATGCGTTCTTATCAAAAAAGGTTAAGAACTCTACTTCTTGCCCACTGCCTTCATTATCTTTATATAGTCTAAATTCTCCCATCCAATGTCCCCACTCATGGGTATAGCTTAAAGGAAGGAAGAGTGTTTCCAGTCGCTCTGAAACCATTTTGGGGAATTTTAAACGGACAAAGAGCGAAGAGGGTGTGGTGCTTTCTTCGCAGAACTGAATAAAATCTCCACTTAATTGATTCTTATCGCTAAAAAGATTTAAAAATTCTAATGCTGATCGTCCCCAATAAAGATTTTGGCATTCTAAGAAATTACCGTCAGCCCCTGTCAGGCGGTATTCGGCGGCTTGGATTAAATCGGTTGGTGTTATTTTTGCGAGTCCTACAATTGTTGGCGACAATACTTTAGATCCGAGGCTGGCCATAAACTCGCGGTCATTTAAAAAATGGTAGAGCTCTTCCCATTTTGGATAGGCACCTTTTTGACTGTAGAACTGCTCTCCCCATTGCAATGGCTCTGACTTCATTTTTGCAGTAAAGGGACGGAATTTTTGTTCTTTATAAAAGACAGGTGATTTTTCTTGATGCTCTACTTCGGCATTTGGATAGAGTTTAGAAAACTCCAAAAGACTTGATTCTCCTCTAAGAGTGGTGGGGCCCCAAGGGCGCAATTCGTCGAGGCTTGGCTCGACTGTACAAAGCCAGGCCACTTCAGCTTCACCATGCTGACTACATAATTGGCGATAAAGTTCAGCGCTCTGCAGGTCATCACCTACTACCAAATGGCCGAAAAAATGCGTTTCAACAACATTTTGAGTTTCTTTCTTTAAACTTTTAAGGCGCGAAAGGGCCATGAATACTCCTGAAAAGAAAAGGTACCTTACGATACTACTTCAGTAAGTCACGGCCTGTTAAGAAAATTTACTTAAATTTTTATATCTTTAACGCACAACTAATCGATCACCAGCACGAATCATGCGCCGTTTAACGATTTTGAGGTTAGAGACAATAAGGGTGTCGAGAGAGGTTCCCGTTTTTCTTGAAACACTCCATAAAGTATCTCCTCTTCTAACGGTATAAAAAGCTTTGGGCCTTTTAATATTCTTTCCACGACGCTTGGCCAGTCGAATACGACTGCGGTACTTGCGACGCCGGCGAACCGACTTTCTTGGCCTTTCATAGAGATCAGCATACATCGGAGCTTTTAAGC
Source organism: Halobacteriovoraceae bacterium (assembly GCA_018646195.1). Classification (GTDB taxonomy): domain Bacteria; phylum Bdellovibrionota; class Bacteriovoracia; order Bacteriovoracales; family Bacteriovoracaceae; genus JABGVH01. The sequence goes on along the minus strand of JABGVH010000148.1, from coordinate 35,242 downwards.
GTTGGCCTTGTCTAAAGGGAATCACAACTACTGAGTTCTTTTTTAATCTATCTTTAGGATTCTTACCATTCAGCCAAGTCAAAACTGCTTTATTTTTAATTTTGAACTTGCGGGCCACATCCCTTAGACGAGTCTTTCTGCCTCTAACTTTATACTCTTGAAAAGCGACGGCTTTAAAGTCGATATTTTTACAACAATCCTCGAAACGTTCGGCGTAACCAGGAGGTAAGCGCAATAGATAAGGCTCACCTGGTGGCGTAAACCAGCGGAGTATTTCAGGATTTAAGCGCTGTACTTCTTCAAAGTCGATGCCTATGGCTTTAGAAAAAGTGATCAGGTCAGTCGCACCCTTGATGGTCACTTCCTCAAAATCGAGCGGCTCATGAAAATCAATTTCTTCAAAACCAAAAGATTTTAAGTTCTTTCCTAAGATCGCCAAGGCCATAATTTTTGGCACGTAATTTTTAGTTTCAGCTTTTAAATAACGGCCCTTTCTAAGATTCCAAAAATTCTCCGTTCGGTAACGGCGGATAGCTCGTCCTACTTTACCTTCACCAGCATTATAGGCGGCGGCGGCAAGCTCCCAGGAGCCAAAGTCATTAAACAATAGCGCCAAATAGCGGCTGGCTGCGATAGTGGCTTTAATCGGGTCCCGTCTTTCGTCTTTATACCAGTCTATTTTGAGACCAAAACGACGGCCGGTGTAAGGCATGAATTGCCAAGGGCCGACGGCCTTGGCCCAACTTTTAGCAGTATTTTGAAAACCACTCTCCGCCATCGCCAAGAAAATAAGGTCTCTTGGTAACCCGTGATCTTCTAGGATTCTACCGAGGATAGGAGCATAGCGACCTGCGCGAGCACTATAGCGCTCAAAAAATCCCCTTCCTCTATTGAGGAAATAATTAATCCATTTCTTAACCGCTTTATTGTAAACCACCGGTATATCAAAATAGTAATTCTCTAAGTTGAGGTGTTCAGCGCCGTATAGGAAATAAGTCTTTTGATTATAAGTATGTGACTTATTAATTTTTGAAGAGCCAACAATTCGAAAGCTATCTTTTTTAGAAGCGACATCTTTTATGGCGGTTTCGGCGTGCTGTTCATTCACTGATTGCACAGGCTTGGCATTCATCGCTTTTTTCAAAACGCTGACTTTCTTTGTAGAAGCGGCATCGGCCTTTTGGGCATTATTATGTTTTGGGAAGTTCGAACAGGCAGCCAGCGTTAGTAGCATTAAGAACATCGAGCATTTAGGCATTATGATTCCTTCATTATTTGAGGGGTTCCCCTTCTAATCTTCTTTATTATTGTCTCACAGGGGCAAAAATGGGGTCAACCGATGGGAGTTTTCCCCATCCCCTATCAACCACCTGATTCTACATGTTTACCAATCTGACCGTCCATAGAATCGACCCAAATAGTCCCGACGCAGTCACCAAAAACATTAACTGTTGTACGGAACATATCGAGTAAGCGGTCGACTGCTAGAATCAAACCAATTCCCTCAAGTGGTAGACCCACTGCCGTTAAGACAATACTCATAGTAATCAGCCCAGCACCCGGGATAGCGGCAGCACCAACTGCAGCTAACGAAGCGGTTAGGAAAATAACTAATTGTTGGGCAATACCTAAATCATGGCCATAGGCCTGGGCGATAAAAATAGCGGCAACCGATTCGTAGAGTGCCGTACCATCCATATTCACAGTGGCCCCAAGGGGAAGCACGAATTTAGCGGTATCTTTATGAACACCTAAATTCTCTTCGACACTGGTCATTGTGATAGGAAGTGTAGCGGCAGAAGAGGAAGTCGAAAATGCCGTCAAGAGTGGAGCACTTAATCCTTTTAAAATATAGAGTGGTGATTTTTTAAGTCGCGTGCTGGCAATAAACATTAGAAAGAGAGCGTGGCAACTGAGTCCTACGATCACCGTCAGGATGTATTTTGACAGCGAAATAATGGCGGTCATCCCAGACTTGGCCATTACATCGAGCATTAAAACGAAAATCCCGATCGGCGCAAATTTTAAAATTAAATGAGTCAGTGCTAGAGAAAGTTTTTCAAGACTTCCCATGAACTTAACAATCGGGTCTGCATCCTGCTTATGATAGAGGGCAACCCAACCTAGTAAAATAGCAAAAATTATCAGCTGAAGAACTGTTGCATTGGCCAATGCCTCGAAAGGGTTTTTAGGAATAGCGCTAATCAAAACTCCCAAAATGGTTTGGTAGAGTCCTTTATTGCCGACAACTTTTTCGGCCATACTGCCAGAAAGATTTTCTAAGCCGGCAGTTCCAAGGCTGGCGCCAACTCCAGGGTTAATTAAATTTACAAATATCATTCCGAAGAAAACTGCTATTGCAGTAGTTACGAAGTAGTAGATGACCGCTCTTCGACCCATAGTCCCCATTGCTTCAGGAGTTCCTAAATTAATCATGGCCATGAAAATGGAAGAAAAAACCAGCGGAACAATCATCATTTTTAGCAGTCGAACAAAAATGGTTCCGAGAGGATCGAGGTACTCAGTCAGCCAGGCATAACCGGTCTTGTGAAGTATGAGACCGATGACTAGTCCACTAAGCATGGCGATGCCAATTTTCTTAGCATCGGATTTTGAAGCTTCCTGCATAAATTTCCCCTTCCCTAGGATGGTATTTTAAAAAATGTACACTTTAAGTGAGTATTGCTCCTTATTATAGACGATTGAGATTGTTTACATGAAGCGAAAAAGACTTTTTTTATCACTACTTAGCCTTTTATTTTGCGGGGCCCTTAAGGCCAAAGTTGAGCCCGCAAATTATAGTTTCTCGTTGGATAAGCTGAAAGTATTCCTGCCAGGAACTCCCTTTGCCGCAATAAAGAAAACATTTGGACCTGGTGAAAAGGTAGGAGCCGGGCTCTATCGCTACAACGTCGCACAACTGCGCTACAAATTTCCAGTTTACGTTCAAATTAAGTCGGGTAAAAGTGTCAACTTCTTGGCCCGCCTGCCCTCTTATTTTTTACACGACGTTTTTCATCAAACACTAATCAATCGCTATGGCGCGCAAGACTTCTATTCTAAAAAAGAAAATGCTGCGGTCTATATCTGGAAAAACAAAGAGGGAGTGCGCCACATCTATAGCGGCCAATGCAATATAACTTGTCATCCGATTTACTACAGCGCAGAAGGTGTCAGCCTGGAAAAAGGCCGAGGATCGTTTACCCCACTGCTCGAAAATATGCATAGGAAAACTAACTTGCTGGGGAAACCTCTAGAATCGGAATAGGTTCGAAAGTGATTTGCTGGGCCTGTTTTTTTGAATAGTAAAAAGTCCAAAGTCCAAAACCTATCATCACTAAACAGAGAATTTGTCCCATCGTAGTGGTTCCACCGAAATAGTATCCAAGCTGAGAATCAGCTTCGCGGAAAAATTCTACGATATAGCGAAAGCAACCATAACCTAAAATAAAAGTTGCCACAAAATAACCATGAGTTCTGACCTTTCTATACATAATCCAAAGGATAACAAAAAGTATAAGACCTTCCAAGACCCCTTCATAGAGCTGTGAGGGATGGCGAGGATAAGGTCCCGCTCCAGGGAAAATCATCCCAAATGGTGAGTCAGTTACACGACCATAGAGTTCACCATTAATAAAATTCCCCATCCGACCCCAGAAGATACCCTGACAGCCGGCCAGGCAGGCGGAATCCAAAACTTGCAAAAGCGTTACATTGTTTTTCTTAGCAAAGAGATAGCAGCCTAATAAAATTCCGACAATTGCGCCGTGAAAGCTGAGGCCACCCTTCCATACTGCTAATAAGTCACCTAGATTTTGAGAGTAATAATCCCAATTATAAATAAAGACGTAAAAAAAACGCGCCCCTAGGAACATGCTGATCAGAGCGTGAGTAATCAGACTATCTACTTTATCAGGAATGATTTTAAAGAAACCTTTGCGCGCCAAATAGCGTAGCAAGAAACCGGCTATTATAAATCCCACAACGTACATAAATCCGTACCATCGAACTTGTAGGGGGCCTAAGGAAAAAATAATCGGATCTATTTGAGGTGCTATCATGTGAAAATGCTAACACTAATGGGGCAAAGCTTAAAGAGAAAGGTCAGTGCGTGGCTTAAATGATTCTTGAGGATGAACTAGCCCTTCTGTGGAAACTGCTAGAGTGCGAATTAATTGGCGTACAGGAACAGAAAGTCCACGATAGTCGAAGTAAGTCGACTGAACTGAGAGAAAACATAGTAGCTCCTCACTGCTCATTTTTATATTGCGGCCATTTAAGTTGGGATCAAGTCTCAGGATTTTAAAGCGCGGCTTCATTTCACTGACGCCATCGAGGCTTAAGAGCTTACGTTTTTTGACATCTAAATAAACGGTCTCACCACGGGATTCCTTCTGTCTTAAAACAACCATGCCCTCGTCAACAGGCACTCCCCAGAATCCGATAACTCCGAGAGGCGCTAGTGCCCAGCTTAGGAAGCGGTTCATTATAGAGTGGTAAATTATGCGGTCTTCAGCTTTGCCGAAACTATTGAAGCAACCCAGCTCCCATTCCATATGAGAAAAAGCATAAACTAAAAGCCCAACACCTCGGTAGCGATAGACGTTGTATCCTTCTTTTGGAACGATACTTTCAGCTCCATAGCGGTCGCTCTCGGCGACTTGATCGATTTGTTTGGCGACGTTTTGGCCGGCCTGCTTGATGCTTAAAACCCGGCCGTAAGGATTGCTATCCAGGTGCTGCTGCACCTCTTGAAGCTTTGTCGGTTCAATTTCAGTAAAACGCATTTGGGCCAAAAGGGTCAGCATCTCGGCACCGAATTGCGTCAAGTCACAGCGGACGTAAACCGGGTAACCGGCTTCTTGATTCCACTGAAAATAGGTCCAATTTTCATTTTCCATAGTTCACTCTCTCCAAAAGAGTTCTATTTATAGGTCTTTTCGGTGGGATCTAAACAAACTTTACTTTGCAACGCGTTATCCGACTTCTAAAGTCGTGTAATGCAAGGCCAAATCTTGACATCGGGCCCTAAAATGTCTAAAAACCTAAAATCTATATAAAAGACTAAATACGGGATTTAAGTGGGCGACCCTCCTCCCGGTTATTTGTCACTACAGGAGTTAAAAATGTACGGAGTAGTTGAAGTTTCTGGACACCAGTACCGAGTTCAAGCGGGAGACGTTATTGACGTCCAAAAATTGAATGATGAAGAAGGTAAAACTATCAAATTAGATCAAGTACTATTTGTTGGTGGAGATGAGCCACAAGTCGGAACCCCTCTGGTTAAAGGTGCTAAAGTTACTGCCAAGGTTATTAGACATGACCGTTCTCGCAAACTTTTAATCTTGAAAAGAAAGCCTGGGCTTTACCAAAAGAAAAAAGGTCATCGTCAACACTTCACCTCTCTTCTAATTACTGAATTAGATAATGGTGCCGGTAAGACAGACAAAATCGACGCTAAGTCAAAAAACGCTGAAAAGTATTTAAAATAATTTTAATATATTAGGAGTAAGTCATGGCACATAAGAAGGCCGGTGGTTCAACCAGTAACGGACGCGATTCAAACCCCAAGATGAGAGGGGTAAAAAAATATGGTGGAGAGAGTGTTATTCCAGGGAATATCATTGTTCGCCAGGTAGGAACTAAGTTTCACCCAGGTCTTGGAGTGAAAATGGGTAAAGATTTTACAATCTTTGCAGTTGAAGAAGGCAAAGTTGAATTTGGCTACTACAACAAGAAGAGACAAACAGTCTCTGTTGTTTCTGCTTAATAGAAGAATTTAAAAATTTAGGAATAATCAAGGATTTGATTAGGATAGGAAAAAGGAATTCAATTTATGAATTCCTTTTTTATTTTTGAGAGCAAAGTATGAGATTTATCGACGAAGTTACAATTAACGTTCAATCAGGTTCAGGCGGAAACGGCTGTACTAGTTTTCGTCGCGAGAAATTCATTCCCTTTGGTGGTCCCGACGGTGGTGACGGTGGTGATGGGGGAAGTATCTTCATCCAGGCCAAAAGCGGTCTCAATACTCTCGTAAAATTCCGTGGTCGCCGAGTTTATCGCGCCGAGAACGGGCAGTCAGGAATGGGAAGGCAGCGCCACGGACATTTTGGAGAGGATTACGTTCTTCATGTTCCAGTGGGGACAATTGTTCGAAACTGTGAAACCAACCAAGTTATCGCCGACCTGACAGCAGTGGAAGAGAAAATCCTTCTGCTTGAAGGTGGAAGGGGCGGACTTGGAAACCTCAACTTTAAAAGCTCAACAAACCAAGCCCCTCGCTACTCCCAAACAGGTGGAGAAGCTTGTGAGCTAGATATTGAATTAGAATTAAAACTTTTGGCAGATTTTGCTCTGGTCGGTTTACCCAATGCCGGTAAGTCGACTCTTATATCTTCTATTTCTGCCGCCAGACCTAAAGTAGCGGACTATCCATTTACCACGTTAGAGCCAAACTTAGGCGTGGTAACCTTAGACGAGAGCTCTTTTGTAGTGGCCGATATTCCGGGACTGATTGAAGACGCCTCTGAAGGTAAAGGTCTTGGCCATAAATTCTTAAAACATATTGAGAGAACCAGTGCCTTCATCCACCTGGTCGATATCTCTTGGTGCCTAGAGCCCTTCGAGGCGCTAGAATCATATGCCACAATCAGAAATGAGCTTGAAAAATTCAACCCTGAAATGCTCAACAAAAAAGAAATAATCTGCCTCACTAAAACTGATGCAATGACAGAAGAAGAAATTACGATCTACGTAGAATTCTTCGAAGAGATGCTCGACAAGAAAGTCCTGCCGCTCTCATCTGTCTCTGGTTCTAATGTTCATACATTAAAATGTTTAATGGAGAACTTAATGATCAGTACCAAGAAGGAACAATAATTTATGAGTAACCTTAGCTATATTGAAAAAAGTATTGATGACATTATGACTGAAGAAGGTTTTCCTTTTCCAAAAAACTTGGCAATGACGAGCGCTTGGATTTTAGGAAACCTAAAAGGCATTAATTTAAAAATACTCGAAGTTAAGGAACTTAGCTCTCTAGCTGATTATTTTATCCTGGCCTCTGCCACAAACACTATTCAAGCTAAGGCCATGGCCTCTGAAATTGCACGCCAAATGAATAGACTTGGATACCAGCCACTTTCTCAAGAAGGCATCCAAACTAATGCCGACTGGATTTTAATGGATATTGGCGACGTTATCGTGCATATCTTTCTAGAGACCTCTCGAGCGGTTTACGATCTTGATGGACTTTGGAGAGAGGCCAATTCAATTGAAATTCCACAGGACTACTATTTTTCTGATGTTCCGGAAACAGCTGAAGAGTCCAAAGACTCCTCTCGTTCTTATTTCTAATGAAGAACCTACACCTAATCGTCGTAGGAAAACTAAAAGACAGCCAAATCGAAGCTCTAGAGCAGGACTTTAAAAAAAGACTGACTCTCTTTGACTTCAAAATTCATGAATTGAAAAGCAATGGCGACGACTTCCAAAAAGACGAAGATGAGATAACTTCTAAGCTCACTGAGCTTGAGAAAACTTCTTCTATCACTGCTATTTTAATGACTGAAAATGGTAAGAAGCTGGACTCAAAAGACTTTGCCGCTTGGATCGAACGATTACTAGAAGCTAGCAGTACTCCAGCTTTCATAATTGGCGGGGCTGCCGGCTTTAGTAAGGCCTTTAAAAGAGAGCACCAATGCTCTTTCAGCCTCAGTGATTTAACTTTTCCCCATAAATTGGCACGGCTTTTAATGGTCGAACAACTTTACCGGGCGCAATCGATTATTCAAAAGCATCCCTACCATAAGTAAAAAGCTATTTATAATCCATAGCATTTGCGCCATAAAAAACCATATCAACGCCTCCACTATGGGAAAAAAATTTGAGGCGTTTTCCCTCGTAGCTCATTCCAATTTTTTTGGCGACTGCCTTCGAGGCCTTGTTTTTTAATTCAGTCCCCGCTTCCACCCGGTGAAAACCGAGCTCTTTAAAGGCCAACTTTAAGGCCAAACGACAGGCTTCAGTAGCGTAACCTTTTTTGAAGTATTGATTTTGAATATGGTAACCAAGGTTTGCCCAACGCATTTGTTTATTGATCACCATCAAGCTAACCTCTCCAAGCAACTCTCCATTCTTGCGATCGAAAACTCCGAAAATATACTGTACTTGCATTTTTCCAATTCGCCTAAAAAACTCAATGGTCTTTTTAAATTCGGAGTAGTTGACGGCACTTGCTGAACGTATCGGTTCGTCGTAGGGCCCTTGATTTTTAAGCCGTCCAAGATGGGAGCTCTGGCAGTTTTTGAAATCTGTTAATTTATAAGGGCGAACCACTAATCGTTTTGATTGAATAAAAGTTTTTTGATAATTAATCTTCACTTTCTTAGGCATTTCAAATCACACAATTATTATAAGGGTAGATGACTATCCAATTACTTTTAATCTTAAAGATCTGAGACAGCATACAGGCCGAATTCTTGCCATCTAATAAGGTCTCGGAAAGGAATTTACGATAGAGTTTTCTATTATAGCGATAGACATTTACTCGAGTTACTTTGGCGCGGTTGAGCTCAGGATATTGATTGCTAATAAAGCGCTTGAGCTCACCTGTTTTATCGACGCATTTTAGCTCTACATTTTCAAAATAGCTGACAAGCTCGTCACTACTTTTTAAGGCCCGGCTCTCAATTTTAAGATGATCAGAACAAGTCACCAGTACTCGTGGACCGGTGTATTTTTTCTTTGAGAAGTTAGTACAGCTAAATAAGAGGCAGAGGAGTAATAAATATTTCATTTAGTCATTTAATAAGTATTTCTCTGGTTCGGCAAAACATTTTTTGAATTCAGCCGCCATATGCGAGGCGTGAATACCATCTATGAGCCGGTGATCAAAGGTGATTGAAATAGGCAGGATTCTCCTGACTTCGGCTTTCCCATCTATCGCCACGACTTTATCTCCAGTGGCCCCAACAGTTAAAAGTAAGGGTACTCGGGTATAGGGACAGAGCGGCGCCCAAGCAACATCAATTCCAAGAGAACCGATATTGGTGATCATGACTGAGCCGAAAGGATCTTTTGGGATTCCTAAAAATGAGAGGTTTAAGTTCAGGCCATACATTAAAAACGAAGCGATATCTAAATAGAAACGGACAAACCACCAAGGGAGAATTTTAAAGACATCCATATTCTTTTTCATCTCTGCGTCTTTTCCAGTTCTAATATTGGAAGCCTTCTCTTTCAATTTTTTGGCAATTTCTGAAGTGCTTAAATTTTCAGCCTCATGAATAACTGCGCCACTTAAGGTTGCCTTCTTTACTTTATCCTCTCCGCTGCCTGGAATATTGACTTGATAAAAAAGAGCGACATGTTTGCGCAGGAAAATTCGCGAACCACGGATCATGCCATTAATTTCTGGACGCGCCTGCATACAGCGAGAGATGGCCCGACCAACAAGGTGAGCAGGAGTTATCTTGACCCCATGTTTTTCACAATAGCCCGGAAGGGCCTTGTCGACTTCAGTCATATCGATTTCGACATAACCATAGACGCTTGGATCTTTGGCGGTCTTCCAAGTCCCCATCGCCACTTTTCTAAAAGGAGAAACATCGGTGACTTTTGTCAGTGCTACTTTACCCATGGTGATTTCCTTTTCTATTAATGAGAGAGGGGAAGTTCGCCTTCTCTTGAAACCGGATTATCAAGAGAGATAATTGTTTCAGTGCTTTGAATTTCAGGAATAGATTGTAGCTTTTCGATCATAAAGAGATGCAGCTCTTTTGTATTTCTAGCGAGTATTTTTATAAAGAGTGAATAAGAACCGGTGGTGTAATGAATATCTACCACTTCGACAAAGTTCTTAAGCTTTACCAATGCGCTGGGATAGTCTTTGGCATTTTTGAGATTGATACCAACAAAGGCGCAAACTTCCAGACCAAGGCGATTATAATCGACATTGATTTGCGAACCAGTAATGACTCCGGCCTCTTTCATTTTATTAAAACGGACATGAATAGTGCCACCGGAAACGATTAAATCCCGGGCAATTTCCTGGTAGGAGGCACGAGAATCCTGCTGCAGGCGTTGCAGTATCTGTCGGTCAACTTTATCAAGCTTATAGGGGTCCATGGGCATCCTTTTAATGGGTCCTAAGGATTTAGCCTAAAAATTAGGGAATTTACAATTTCTTTAAGAATTCAATGAAATTTTTTTAGGCTTTAGAGGGGTCTTGGGTAGAGACCCACCTTGTCATAAACTTTTATCAGAGTTTGCTTGGCGGTGGCACGGGCCTTTTCCGAATGATCCCTTAAAAGGCCATCCAGATAGTCCTTATTTTTCATCAAATCGTGATACTTGTCTTGGACCGGTTTGAGGGTCTCAATAACTAATGCCGCCAGCTCGATTTTCAAATGACCGTACATCTTGCCCTCGAAGTCCGTTTCGATTTGCTGGTAGGTCTTACCTGACAGCACCGAATAGATGGTCATCAAGTTTGAGATTCCTGGTTTTTCACTCTGGTCGAAGGAAACTTCTGTCCCAAGGTCGGTAACCGCACTTTTGATTTTTTTCTCTAATGTCTTTGGCGGATCGATGATCGAAAGGAAGCTTTTTGGGTTCTCGTCGGACTTGCTCATCTTGCTGGTAGGGTCCTGAAGAGACATAATCCGCGCTCCCATTTTACCTATATAAGGATCGGGGGTGCTAAAAGTCTCCCCAAATCGGTGGTGAAAAATATCCACTAAATCCCGCGCCAATTCCAAATGCTGTTTCTGATCTTCCCCCACCGGCACAACATCAGCTTGATAGAGTAAGATATCCGCCGCCATTAAAACCGGGTAGGTGAAAAGGCCGGCATTGAGATTCTTCTCACTCTTAGCGGTCTTCTCTTTAAACTGGGTCATGCGATTGAGGGCCCCCATAGGGCAGAAACAATTGAGAATCCACGCCAGTTCGGCGTGCTCGGGAACATGGCTTTGCATAAAAAGAGTGTTTTTTTCAGGGTCGAGACCACAGGCCAAGTACTGAGCATAGAAGGAAAGCCCGCGCTCTCTCAGCGCCTTTGGCTCTTGTGGCGTCGTCAGGGCGTGCAGGTCGGCCACCATATAATAGCAATTGTACTGGTCCTGAAGAGCGGTCCAATTATTAATCGCCCCTATATAGTTTCCAATGGTCAAATCGCCGCTAGAAGTGGAGGCGCTCAGTATGGTTTTCTTGTCATTTTTCTTCATTACTTATCCTAAACTAAAAAAAAACGCCGGGCAAAGCCGGCGTTTTTAATATATTTTTAAGAATTATTTAAATGGTTGCGGGGGATAGATTCGAACTATCGACCTTTGGGTTATGAGCCCAACGAGCTACCAGGCTGCTCCACCCCGCGTCAAATTACCGAAATTAAAAGTATTTCGAAAGTTAAGCGCATATTAAATTAACTTTCTCTTTTTGTCTACTACTGAGGGCAAAGCCCTTCTAGTCCACTCTAAGCGAGTGACTCGGACATAAATTCCTAAAATTGCACGGAACTTAGACGATAAGTCTATATCAGTTGGGTGATGAAAAATTCAAACGAGGTGTATTCCATGGCCCCTAAAGCTAAAAAAACAAAGAAGCTAAGTGAAGAAAAGGTCGAAACCATTAAAATCGACACTGAAGATATGGCCGAATCCCATATTCGGATCCTTCGAACTCTCACTTCCATTCTAAGTCATGTGGTCACCACCGACGACGAGGCGGAATTTTTCGAAGGTTCAGCCGAGGCACTTCGCCTCTGTGCCTCGCTAGTCAAGCAGGCCAAGTTCACTAAAGGCTTTAGAGGAATGGATGGAGTTCCCTATTCGAAACAGGCCTTAGAATATTCGCTGGAAGTTCTTCAAGAACAGATTGAAAAAGCTTCCGTTATTACCTACGACAATTAAAAAATAGTAATTATTTCAAGAGAGCGGGTCCCACTCGGGGACTCGAATTCAAAACTATCTCCACACTCTAAATGCGCTAGACTAGACCCAATCGGTGATTGGGGAGAGACCACTGTAATTTTCTGATTGGCGTGCATCAAGCTCATACCTGACACTGGAAGCAGGAAGAAAAGACTCTCTTCCCCCTCTATTTCCACCGCTACCAAACTGCCTAGTGAAACTTTACCGCCCCCTGAATTTGCCAGTCGCGAGAGCGCCGCTATTTCAACTTTAAGCTCCTCTACCCGCTTCGCCTGACCACCGGCCAGGTAGCTAGATTCAATCGCCCGGGTATCGTATTTTCCCTCTGCCACTAATCCTTTTTCAGTAGCGGCGGAAGCTGCGGAAGCGGCGATCGACTGCAGCTTCTGCAATTCATTTAAAAGAATTTCGGTGATTTCTGCTATGAGCTCGGACTTATCTATTGGCATAGAAGTCTACTAGTCTTTAAGCATAATGGCGTGAACTGCTTGGCGAGCACCTTGCTTGGCCTCTTTCTTAGCGGTCCGGTGCTTGTCACGCATAAATTTACGGACTTCTTTTTCTCGCTCAACTTTCTTTTCTTCTTCAAGCACTTTAGAAGCGACAATTCCCTTAGTCTCTTTAATCGCCTTCAAATGTTCGAAGTAAGTATCTTTGCGGAACTTCTTGAAGTTTTCATGGTCAGCAGGCGTTCCACTAGGAACCCCTTTAAGCTTAAGGCTAACACTCTTCTTCTTAGATTTATAATTCATCACTTTAGCAACGGCATTTCCAGCGCGGTCTAAATCAAGTAATCGAGACAGCTGCTTTCTATTGCTCATCTTGTAACTTCCAGGAGGAAGACCCTCGAGAGTTAATCCACCAATTGCTACCCGCTTGAGCTTATCAACCGATAAGTCACAGGCCTCACAGAGACGCCGAATCTCACGATTTTTTCCCTCTCCAAGACGGAATTCGAGCCAAGTTTTAGTAGGAAGTTGTTTAACAATTCGGACCGAAAGAGGTTTTACAAATCCCTCTTCTAATTGCGTCCCTTCGCGAAGCTTGCGTATATGGTTCTGGTTGACCACTCCGAATACCTTCACTTCATAAATTTTAGCGATACTATGGCTCGGGTGCATCACCTTATTGGCGAGGTCCCCATCATTTGTCATTATCAAGAGTCCTTCAGAAAGATAATCAAGTCTGCCTACCGGATAAACCCTTTCAGAGACATCCACACAGAGATCCATTACTGTTTTTCGTCCCTCAGGGTCACTCATAGTTGAAACATAACCACGGGGCTTATTCATCACAACATAGACTTTTTGAATTTGGCGGTGATCGAGCATCGATCCATCAACCGAGACTGCATCTTCTTCCGGGTCTACCTTAGTACCCAAGAGAGTTACAATTTCTCCGTTAACTTCAACTCGGCCCTGAAGAATTAAATCTTCGGCCTTACGTCTTGAAGTCACTCCACAATCGGCAATATATTTCTGTAGTCTCAACATTTTGAACTCCTAATCTGCCTCACGGCTGTTTAAGGTAATAGAATAGCGTCAAACTAGCGGCTCTTTTATTAGCTGTCAATTTCCTTGGAGTCGCCTTGTAAAAAGGACAAATCCAGGTCAATTTCCGAGCCCTTAGAGACGATCTCATCGGTTAGCTTATCGATATTTTCTACTTCACTATCTAGTTTAGACTGATTCAACTCCAGCTCCTGGGCCAGATCTGTCAGGCTTGGCGCCTCTTCTTCGAGGGCGGAAGTCTCACCGGTAAGTACCGCGAAGGCCTGGTCGAGAGCGGCTTCTAATTCATCGCGATCATCCTCTTTAATCAATTCCTCTCCAACGACTTCCTCAACCGCTTCTTCGATTGGCTCGCCAGTATCCAGATCGATCATTACGAACTCGTCGTTATCATCTTCTTCAGGAGTATTAAAAGGCCCATCTCTCAAATCCTTAATGATCTTAGGATCGATAATATTTGTCATAGGCTCAGACTCAAGAGAGACCTTATTTTCATCACTGATTGCTTGAGTGGTGATAAATTCTTCCAATAGGTCAAAGGCCGAACGCACTTGCTCAGTCTCAACTCCTCTCTTCTTCTCTTCACTCTTCAGGCTCTTAGTGAAAGCGGTATCAATAGAAATTGATTTAATTTCTTCTGATAAAAGCTCCAACTCGTCCATTTCATCAAAGTGAAAACTATCTTTGTCACCAAGGGCGACGATACTTTTAATATCACTTATCTCTTTCTTACCTTGCCCTGATAATTCCTCTAACTCATGTTCAGGTGGCAGTTGGCTAAGATCGGCCAAGTTGAAAACCTCTAAGAATTCAGGAGTCGTTCCATAAAGTGTAGGACGGCCCATTTCATCGGAGCGACCATTAACCTTAACTAAGCGCTTGTCCATTAAGCCACGGACAATATGCGAGCTATCGACTCCTCGAATTTTATCAACCTCAGTTCTAGCAATTGGCTGCTTATAAGCGATGATCGCCAACACCTCGAGGGCAGTTGGAGAAAGAACCAGAGAGTTGACCTTAAAAAGATCTTGCACGTACTTAGAATAAGTCGCCTTAGTTCTGTATTGATAACCATCGGCTACCTCTACCAAACGCAGTCCGTGATGACTGGCTTCATAACCTTCTTGCAAACGAGTCAAGGCATCGTGAACCACTCTTAGTGGAATATCTTCATCAATTAGGTTTTTAATTTTTTGCAGACCAACCGGGCGATCACTCATAAAAATTATGGTCTCTATCGCTCCACAGAGGCTATCTTCATCTAAGCCTGTTCGGGCCTGCCAGAGTTTATCCTCTTGTTGAAGCGGATCGAAAAAATCGAGGTCGAGAGAAAAAGCATCTTCCTCAGAATCTTCAGAGGCAATCGCTTGCTCAATCTCTTCTACATTAGTATCGATCACCGTTTCAATTTCAGCATTGATTTCAGTTTCGATTTCAGATTTAACTTCAACTTCAGGTGTGTTGTTTTCTTCCATTGTCATCTCTCTATTGCAGCAGGGTCGAATCATTCGACTCCTGGGCTCCAACCTCACGGTTGGCCTGTTGGTTTAATTGTTCAGTAAGCTCTGCCTCGGCTCTCAATTCCGCGGCATTTTCATCTTCAAATCCATCGGCTTGCTCGACATCAAAATCTTCGAGTGGCTTTGTAACGGTTATATAAATTTTTGAATAGTTCTCATTTTGAAAAATCTCTAGACGATTGAGACGGGCCAGTTCAAGCAGCGAAATAAAAGTAATCACAACATTGTCTAAGTCTTTTCCGCCTTCGGCGTCTATCAAGCTACCAAATTCAGTCTTCTCACCTATCTTCAAATATTTTTTAAGAAAAACTAATTTCTCTTTAATAGAAATCCGATCTCGTTTAATAACAGTAAATTTACGTTTCTCACGGCGCATGAAATCGATCATCACCTCGGTCAATTTCTCTAATTCAATTGGAGTTAAAATAGAATCGATTATGACTTTACGATTAATTCTAGGTTTAACAAAAACTTCGTGACCTTTCTTGGGAAGGTCCCAAAGAGCTTGGCCCATGCGCTGAAAGTGGTGCAGCTCTTCAAGTCTCCGAATCAGCTCTGCCTGCGAAGTGATCTTCAACTCACCATTCAGCTCACCCTGAATATTTGTCATCTCTTCTTCAGTGACACAACTTTTTGATTTTAATAATAACAAAGTCGACGCCAAGTAGAGATAATCTCCCGCGACATCAAAATTCAATTCCCGCATTTGCGAGAGATAATCAAGGTACTGCTTAGTTATCTTTGTTAAGTCCAATTCACGAATACTCATGTCTTCTTTTTGCATAAGAAGTAAGAGCAACCCTAGCGGGCCATCGAAATTTTCTAACTTAACCTGAATTGAAGTATCGAGCATATTCCTATCCTAGAGCGTAAATAAAAGAATTTAATATATAATTCGCAAAACCAGCAGCCGGTCTCATGATGTAGCGAAATGCATGAGTCCACCAAAGGAAAATAAATAAAATTAGAGTAAACCTTTCAAGATTTTCGTACTTTCGTGCAGTATTGTAATCCATAAAAACTTTAACCATTTGAGAACCATCGAGCGGAGGCCAGGGAATCAGGTTAAATAGTGCCAAAACAACATTGATTAATATTGCAAAATTCATCATTTGAAGAGCTACTGTTTTAAAA
Organism: Halobacteriovoraceae bacterium; assembly: GCA_018646195.1. Taxonomy (GTDB): domain Bacteria; phylum Bdellovibrionota; class Bacteriovoracia; order Bacteriovoracales; family Bacteriovoracaceae; genus JABGVH01. The sequence continues at coordinate 19,141 of JABGVH010000148.1, read as the reverse complement.
GCAAAACTCTGAGGGATATAGAGGGCCCCTGCAGCGGTCAAAAAACAAAACAAAACCATTAAGATTAAATTGGCAATTGGACCGGCAAAAGCCACCCAAAACATACCTTGCTTATAATTTTTAAAACGGGTCTGATTTACAGGAACAGGCTTGGCATAGCCAAACATTCCCATTCCAAGAACTATGAATACGATTGGAATTATGACAGTTCCTACTGGGTCCAAATGGACTACTGGGTTAAAAGATAGTCGACCAGCATTTTTGGCGGTATCGTCCCCAAACTTCATGGCTGCCCACGCATGAGCCCATTCATGAAACACGATCCCAATTAAAAATCCTGGAAGGCTGATAGCCAGGTTAAATACAATCTCCATAGGCCTTTATTCATACCATTTTGGTTGGGATCAAGCAAAGAGCGTCATAGCAAAGCTGCGCTGCGCAAAAGACCTGTAATCGCGGCAATTTTAGACTTTTTTGAATACCTGAAAATTAGGGCGAAAAATTCAAGTTTTGGTATAATTAAAGCCTCACTTCCAAGGATGGATATATGGCATTGGGCCGGCTCTTAGCGCCCCTTTTACTTTTTAGTGCAATCGCCATGGCGCAGGACGTTCCAACCCTTGAAGATATTGAGCAGAGCCCCGAACTCGACTTGCAACTTGAGAGTGAACTTAAAGCAGACCTTAGGGCCATCGATTTTAAGTCCGTCGACAATCTAATTGGTGAAGAAGATGAAAAGAGAAAGCAGAAATACCGGCGCTTGCGTTTTAAGCCGCGGGAAAAACCCTGGTCTCCAGTTCCCTATAAATCCTTGCTCAAGAAATACTCAACTCTAGAAGAACTTGATACTGGTAAACAAATTAAAGTCGGGCGCCAATTCTTCGTCTTGGCGCGGGAAAAAGTTCAAGGCAGCCAGACCGCGTATATCTACGACTCTTCAGGTAAATTCAAATACAAAACCCATACTAGCAATTTGATCTCGATCCAAGGGGACTTAGACTTAACTCCGCCCATCGATCCTTTGATCACTTATGATGAACCCGACAGTTTTCATAGCAACGATCCGGCGCTTAAATTTGAAAGCGAAATTTCTCTTCACGGCGAAAATATTAAAGCGCAATTTGTTAGAGAGCTACTAGGGACTGAAAGCAAGACGGCGGCCGGCAATAGATTAGATTTAACAACTTATTACCGCAGCATCATGCCAGTACAGTTTGGACTGTCTCTTAGCTATCAAACCGCGGTATTAGAGGATATTACCGGCACCTACACTTGGAATAATCTTTTCTTTGGACCGATGGTAAAGTGGGCCTTCTATCACAAGAGAAAAGTAGAATGGAATCTGCAAGCCGGCTTTCAGCAATCGATCTTTTTTGATCTGCGAGACAGTACTTCTTATTACGCTTTAAGCAGCAACTCCTTTCAACTTGAAATGCAAAGAATTAAACAGGCCAAATGGGGCAAGTGGTTCTTAGGTGCTAGTTACCGCCGCCTAAATCCCCATGTTAAAAGTACCGACACCGACGTAGTTGTCGATTCAGATCGCGGTTTGATAGAGAGTTACGCTCTATCAATTGGTTATCGTTTAGACTGGGAATTATGAGAAAAATAATTGCGCTTTTATTTTTAACTTTATTTTTTCTTCCTCTGGCGAGCGCCAGTCATGGAATAGTCATCGTTTTAGAGGCGGCCCTACAAGGTTCCCCTGAGCTAGAAGCACCACCAGTTCAAATGGTCCGCAAAGGCCAAAGAATAATTGTTCATGGTGAAAGCTTTCGTGGTTCCCCCTATCAAATGGATTATGAAACCTCGAGTTTTTCAAATAAAGAATTCCCTCTCGAGTTCTTTGACGATGCTGAAGGTTATTATCGAACTCTCGATAAGCGCGGCCAAACAGCTTATATCCAGAAAATATTTGTAAAACTTATTACTAAGGACACAAGAGAGTTTGGCAAATCCATAAATATGAAAGGTCACGATTATATGGATTACCGTTTACAAGAGCCCCTACCAGAGGGCTACCCACTTTTTCCTGCCAAAGTTCATCGCGCCTCGCTGGCGATCTTAGTCGGGCCAGATTTAAAGACCAGCTATCCCTATCTCAAGCGAGTTGAAAGAGAGAGCTACTCGGCAGTCGGTGGTCTAAAAATGACCTACACTCAAAAGGTTAAATTTGATAAGTATGACCGTACCCATTTTGGACTAACTGCTATGATTTTGGGTTCAGATGCCGACTTCTTTTTTGAGGATGGTGGCCGATCAAGTGATGATCGCTTTCAATTTAGAATAGGTCCGATAATGACTTATGATTTTTTTAGAAGAGAGCGCCATCGCTTTAATATGGGAGGGGGAATTACCCTCAACTATCTGCGTTCTTTCATCTCTATCCAGGATGAATTTGAAAATTTTGACGAGAGAAAATTTTCTTCTCTCAATGCAACACCGATATTCACTAGCTCTTACCAGTACAGAAACCTACTTCCAAAAACTGATCTGATTGTAGGCATCGACGTTCTAGTCTATCTCGGCAATAAGCTGACTTCGAAAACTGAGGCCTCGAGAGAGGGATTTTGGGATCAAGATCGTGATCAACTGGCCTACCCTACCGGAGGTCAGTACAATTTTTTCTTTGGCCTTCAATCTTCTTATTAATTTAAAAAAATGGATAACCGATTTAGTTGGTCTTTAAAAAAACTTATTAGTGTCAATATTTTCAACACTTTAAAAATTAAATAGTTCAAAAAATGTCTAAACTTTTGACAAGGAGCGCCGAAAAGTTAGGTAACAGTTAGTTTGCACAAAATATTGTTGAACGCCAGGAGGGCCACATGACAATTCAAAACACACAACAAAACGATGTTCTATTTCAAAAACTTGGTAATACTTGGTACTGCTTTACTGAGGTTAACGCCGAAGTTGTTTACTCCGCTCTACCAGAGGGAATGAGTCCAAAAACTACTAGTCTTGAACTATATGAAGTGATCGAAGAACATATGCAAAAAATTGCTGAGCACTACCAAAGTCCAGAAACAGCTGCATAATAGATTCTGTAGGGAATTATCATGGGTGTAAAAAAAGTTCTGCCACTTTTTAAGGGCGAACAGAAAAAAAATTCTGATAGTGATTGCTCACTTGCGACAGAAAATAAACTGATTGTTGAAAATTTGATTAAGACAATTCAGAGTAAGATCAAAGATCCTGAAATGGCCAAGAAGGCCGCTCAATTGATTTCTGAATTGGTAAAAGAAAAAACGAATTCTAAAAAAAAATAATCTAAAATTAACTCCTCTGGTTTCACAGCCTGTTGTACCAGGGGAGTTTTTTTATTTCTGCTAATTAATTAAAACGAACCACCAAATACTAACATTGGAGAATCGCCTTTAACTCCGACGTCCCAGCCAAACTTTGGACCTCTTTTATGCTGGCGAAGTGATCGCTCAATTGGACTTTTGCTAAATAATTGAAATAATCCAGAACCAACTTTTCCAGCACCAATAATTAAACTGACCAGAGAAGCCGAGTGGGCATCTTTGGCGCCGTCGTTATGATACTTGCTGTAGAGGGCCAGGTAACCGGCTCCTAGTGCCAGTTGGGCCGAGCCGCTATAGAGTCGTGCTTGACGGGCCTTTGCCGCCAGGGCACGGTAATAATCTTTCTGGGCCAACTTTCCATCAACTCCCTGATAGGGATTCAAGGTGGAGTAATAATGCAGACCTCCCACTAAGAGTGAAGCGGTTCCTAAAAAATAAAAATCTTTGCGCATTTTTGCAGAGAGGTCGAGCGCCGAAACACCAAAGGCCAATCCACCGGCCAGCATATTTAAATGGCCTGCATTTGTTAGATTGCGATCAAAGTCTCTGTGTCCGGCTTCGATTTTAAAATCCATTTTGTTGAAGTTGCGATGACTTTTTTGAAGTTCTTTATCAGAGCTCATTTTAACTTTATGAGAACTGCGACTAAAAGTTCCAACAGGTTTCTTCTTATCGGGATCATTCAGGTCTTTACGGTCGTAGCGGTCAATTTGAGAGAGCGCTAGTGCGGATGTTAGTAATACAAATAAGGTCACTAGTTTTTTCATGTTAACTCCTGGTAACCAGGAATTATCACAGAGTCGTCTATAAGGTAAATAGGAATTTAGTGACGAGTTCCGCCAAAGGAAACCATCACCCCGACGGTATGGTAGATTTCATTTTCTCCACCTGCGTTAAAGAAGCGGTCTTCAGTGGCATCGTGGTACTCGACTCCCATGAAGGGCTTAATAATTGCTGAGCCTGCGCGAAAAGAGGTCGACATCATTATCCCAAGAGAATTATCAATTCCGTCATCGACGGTATTGGCCATCGCCTGATCGTATAGCGCCACTGCAAACCAAGGATTATCAGCTTGCCTTCCCCCTGCGGTACCTGAGTTGAGCTCAGCACTGAAGCGTCCTCCCCCTTCGATATAAGAGGGATCTAGGAAATCAACACCCGCTAAAACTTCGGCAGTAGCAGAACACTTCCACTTGCCAAGGTCGGCTTCCCAACGCTTTCCAAAGCCTAAGTACCCGACGATGCGGTCTTGGAATTCATCACCATTATGATCTTTTAACCAATCATTGTAATTGTACTGAATATAATCTTCATTTATTCCATGAAAGGCATCTTGAATTCCCTGAGCTCCCGGCCCATGGTCTTTGAAATCTTCTACTCGGACACCTAAACGCAAAGTCCTGCCTTTGCCGTTGCCATCGAGATAGCCTAAGTAATTGACGTCGAGTACGTCTTTTTCTAAAAAGTCTTGGTAGTAAGCGCCGTCTTCATCCTGGTATTCATAGCTGGTACCGCCGCCCTTCAGCTTGGTTTCAAGGGGCGCAAAATTACCCCAGCCGGTGGTGTCCAGTGAAATACTAAACTCTCCCTCGTCACCCTTGAGTTGGTATTCAACTCCGGCCGAAAAAGTTCGCTGGCGATCGTCTCCATCATATTCTTCAAGACCTATTACCCGCCCGAGACCATGCCCCCAATTGTCATTGCCAGTTCGTAGTGTGAAATCTGTTTGGCGGTTGAGACCAATATAACGCTCCAGAAAACCCTTATCCTCTAGAAAGTGGGCATAACTATTTTCGTATTCTTTCTGGGCCTTCTTTTTGCCCTCTTCACTTCCCACTTCACAGAGGCAGATAAAGGATTTTTTCTCAGGTACGCTTTTCTTTTTTTCAATTTCTTTTTTTTGTTTTTCTTGCGGCTGGTCGGATGTTTTAGGGCAAGGCAGGTCTTTTTTCTGGGCCATTTGGCGGCCACTCTCGCGCTCTAATTTAAGTGCGGTATCGATAAGTTCTTCCCCACTGGCGGGCTTCATTATTTCTTTAAAATCTGATTTTAGAACGATCGGTTCTTCTAGATGGTGATCGGCCAAAATTACATTGGGAAGGAAAACTAGAAATAGCAGGGCTGTATAAACTCTCACCCCTGCTATTCGGTAATTTATGACTTACTATTAACTTTTTAAAAATACCGGACAAATTACTTACAGTATTTTTTAATAATCTTTTTCATCTTTTTAAGTTCGGAACGCTTACCTGTACGGCCTACCATTTTTCCAAAATAACCTAGAGTTAAATGAGTATCTCCGCGCTTATAAGTATGAGTTCTTGGGCTGCTGTAATTTGAGTCGATAACTTGAATTTTATAACCATTGCTAGTCTTTTCCATATTAACGACTAACCAGGCGTGAGCGACAATTCCAGGAAGTTGAAGGACTTGATAAGTGATGTCTTTTTTAACCATTACATCTTGGAAAAGGTCATCCATTCTTTTTTGCATCTTAGCAGCGGTAGTATCACTTCCACCCCAAAGACCAACCGCCCATTGACCACGAAGAAAGCCATCTCCAATTTGCCATTTTTCTAAGCGATCTTGAATCTGCTTTCTATGAGTTCGAGAAAAATCTGAAAGGTTTTTAAATCCTGGGACCTCAACAACACCCTTACCCATACGAATCGCCTTGACGATTTTAGCGGCTTCTTTATTGCTAGGTTTTGGAAGGTCAGGTCGGTAAATCGCCAGGTAAAGTGCTTTTCTAGTGAAGCGAGAATGCCACCAGCAAACACCGCCATTGGCCAGTCCACCGCGATTGGTGAAAGTCAGGCGATTTTCAGAGCTTAAAAGCATTGATTTTATGGTATCGCCACTAACATTATTGGCGCAGAATTCTGCTTTAGAAGTCGCTGCTTGTTCAGCGAAAGCATTACTTAAAAGAAGGGTCAAAAGTCCCAATGCGAGGGTGATGGATTTCATAGTCTCTCCTAATAAACCTTTTTAAGGGCCGTGGGGGTTGATTTGTTTATTTAATGTGGTGTATCAAGCTGACTCACTGCGCATCAAGCAATAACGAGCAGCGTAAAATAAAGTAAAACGCATGGCGTTAAAAATGTTCTTACTTGGCGATTCACAGTATCTTTGATAGCAAGCATCATGACCGATTTGACCTACTCTGAGGAATTCCAATATTCCCATAAAAACCCCTATCACCAGCGTTTAGAGGCCTTTTCTCAATTTGTTTTCCGAGACAGTGAAGCTGAGCAATATAGAGGGAAATGGAATAGCGATATTTTCAAAAAAGAGGCGCCCTTAATTCTTGAAATCGGCACTGGATATGGCCATTTCTTGCGAGATTACTGCCGCCAAAATCCTGAGGTCAACTTTGTTGGACTCGATTACCGCTTTAAAAGAAGCTTTCAATTGGCCAAGAGCTTGGCTCGAGATGAAATAGAAAATTACCGCTATCTGCGAGCGCGAGGTGAGCGGATAGAATTTATTTTCGGTGAAAGTGAATTGGATCAACTCTATTATTTCTTTCCAGACCCCTGGCCCAAAAATCCTCATAAGAAAAAGCGCCTCTTTCAAGAGGGATTCATTGAGAGGGCCCACCGAGTTTTAAAACCTGGTGCCCGCTTCTATATAAAAACTGATCACCGGGATTACGGTGCCCAGATGATTAGACTGGCCGAGGAGTCAAAGCTATTCGATGTTGAGCTTGTGAGCCTGGACCTGCACAGAGAGCACCCTGATTTCTGGCTCAATAGCTACCCTACTAAGTTTGAAAAAATATTTATCGCAAAAAATGAACCAATCATAGGTTTGGTACTAGTTAATAAGAAATAAAACTATATGGCATTAGACGAGTTAAAAAATATTATCAAAGAGGATACTCCGATCTCGAGTATCATTGGCAATTACCTACCGATTACTCGGCGAGGCACTACCCAATTATGCGTCTGTCCCTTTCACGACGACCATAAACCCTCTATGAATATCAATGACCAACGCAAAATGTTTATGTGTTTTGCCTGCAATGTCGGTGGCGATGCCATCAGCTTTGTCCAAAAATTTAAGAACTTTAATTATATGGAATCCCTAGAGGAAATCGCCGCTATTATCGGGCTCAATTACGAAGAGTACCTGGATAAAAAAGAAGAATCCCCGCGCATGGTTATGGCCAGGAGAATCCTAAGCAAGGTGACTCAGCTCTATAGAAAAGTCGCCACCTCCGGCAGCGCTCCGGCCTTTAGCCAATTTATTAGTGACCGCGGCTTGAGCGATCAAATCGCCAGCACATATTTTCTAGGCTTTTCCCCAGTACATAATGCTGTCACCGAATATCTCTTTTCAATTCCGGCCAAGGCCGATCGCGAGCTAGCGATTTCTGTCGCTGAAGAAATAGGACTGATTCGTCAGGGTAAGTACGGAAAGAGGTCGCATTATGATACCTTCCGAGAGCGAATAATGTTCCCAATTTGGGACCAAGGCGGACACGTCATTGGCTTCACCAGTCGTGCCACCAAGCCCGATCAAAAAGCTAAGTATATGAATTCCCTCGACTCATTGGTCTTTAACAAGCGCACCCTTCTCTATGGCCTACACCTTGCAAAATCAGAGATCAGAAACAAGGACCAAGTCTTATTGGTAGAAGGAAATATGGATCAAATCGCCCTTACAAAAGCAGGTTTTCAACATAGTGTCGCCATTATGGGCACCGCTATGGGGGACTCCTCACTGGCGAGACTTAAAAATTTAACCAAGAATATTTACCTGACCCTAGACGGAGATACGGCTGGCTGGAAGGCGGCAGTTCGAGTCAATATTCAATGCCTCAAGCAGGGCATTCAGCCGCATTATGTCGACCTCTCTCCCCACAAGGACCCCGATGATTTTCTAAATGCCGAAGGCCCACTGGAGCTCCAGCGCCGCATCGATCAGTCGATTCCTTTCATTGACCAGCTAATGGAGCAGGAATACCCAGAAGAAGTGCCAGAGCGCGCCGATAAAAAATTAGAATTGCTAGAACGCTTTTTTGAAATCCTGGCCCCCCTTGGGGCCTCTCTCTCGGCCACCGAGCGTCTTGGGCAGGCGGCTAAACGCCTGGGGCTACAGTCTGACCCGGCTCAAATTAGCGCTAGCTACCATGAATACTTAGAGAAAAATAAGGAAAATCCAGTAGTTAAGCCTCAGCCAGCAGTAGCGGTGGTAACTCAGGAAGCTCCCCCTATTAGTGAGGCACCAGAGTTAAGCGAAGCGCCAAAGCTTCTTAGCAAAGTTGAAAAAACATTGATAAAGGAGTTGATCCTGCACCCTGAGTGTTTAACTCACCCAAAAGGTGCTGAACTTCTTGATTTTGTTACCTCTAATGAGGTAAAAAAGTATGTTTCAAGACTTAAAGACCTTGTGTACGAAGCTGAGGATTGTGAATTCTCAAATCTGATCGCTAGCACGATGAACGACGACACCTACTCACTTGAGCTTAAGGAAGTAGCAGGAGCGGCGGCTTACCGTTATCGCCCTTCAGTTTTAGATGAGAAGATTATTGAAAAGTTGCTTGTAGATATTAAAAAGAAGCTGCAAGAGGACCAATTAAAAACTAAACGTGAGGAAATTTTAGCAAAACAAAAGCAAAGTATTACCACCGAAGAAAGTAATCTATTGCTCCAAGAATTAGCTAAAATCGATCGCGAAATATATTCCATTAAAAGTAACCCATCTAAGGGAGTTTAAATGTCAATTGTTGGCGCATTTATCAATTCAAAAGATTTTTCGAAACTTCTGATTAAGGGGAAAGATTCAGCCTTTCTAACCCCAGAAGAAATTAACGATGCCATTCCAGCTAGTATCGTCGAACCTTCAATGGTCGACGAAATCATGAATAAAATTCTGGAAGCCCGCATCGAAATTCAAAATCAGGTTTTTGAAGACGAAGAAGAAGGTATCCGTTTAGACGGTACCGAAATTATTGAAGAAACTTTATCGAAAGAAGAAAAAGCAGAACTTCGCTCTGCCTCTACTGATCCAGTTAAGCTCTACCTCAAACGTATGGGCTCAGTGGCATTGCTTACCCGAGAGGGAGAAGTTGTAATTGCTAAGGAAATTGAAGAAGGTGAGCGGGAAATTATTCTCTCCTCTGTTTCTTCAAGCCATGCTCTCAAGGAAATTCTTAGATTAAGAGAAAAAATTGAAGGGCAGGAACAACCACTTGATTATGTAAAAGACTTAGTTCGTGGACTCGACGATGATTCCTCTCAAGCGGAAATCAAAAGAACTCGCGACAAAATCTTTGCAGTTGTTGAAGACCTTAGAAAATTAGTTACTGAAGTTGAAAATGAAGATGGCACTACCGCTAAATTCTCTAAAGAGCAGAGAGTCGTTCTCGATGAGATCGCGCTTACATTAGCAAACCTAACTTTTAATCGTAAGATTATTAATAGTTTTGTTGAGCCTGTTAAGAAATACTACCTACAATTCAAGGACCTCTTTGGTTCACAGGATCGTATTTTTAAATTTTTAGAAGTGACTGATATCGTTTCTTATAAAAAGATCTTTGAACAAATTATGGAAGACGATCATTTTAAAAGAAAGCTGGCCAAGAATCTTTACACTACGGATGCTAAGATCGAACAACTTGTTCGTAACCAAGAAGACATCCTTAGAAAGCTTCGACGTCTTACCTTAGACGCTGGCATGGACTTCAATGAAGTTGAAAAAGTTTATAAAATTATTCTCGGTGGTGAAGAGAAAGCCGATAAGGCCAAGTCTCAATTAGTGGAAGCCAACCTTAGACTGGTTGTCTCTATCGCCAAGAAATACACTAACCGTGGTCTGCAATTTCTCGACCTTATCCAGGAAGGGAATATTGGTTTGATGAAAGCTGTTGATAAATTTGAGTACCGTAGAGGTTACAAATTTTCGACTTATGCTACATGGTGGATTCGCCAAGCAATCACAAGAGCGATTGCTGATCAGGCCAGGACAATTCGTATTCCAGTTCACATGATTGAAACTATCAATAAAATGGTAAGAACTTCTCGCCAATTAATTCAAGAACTAGGGCGTGAACCTACTCCTGAAGAAATCGCTGAGCGAATGGAACTACCTGTAGAGAAAGTTAAGAAGGTTCAGAAGATTTCTAAAGAGCCTATCTCTCTTGAAACTCCTATTGGTGAAGAAGACGATTCTAGCCTCGGAGATTTTATTGAAGATAAAAAAATCATCTCTCCGGCCGATGCCGTTATGAGCATTACCCTTTCAGAGCAAACCCGAGCAGTTCTCTCAACTCTTACACCGAGGGAAGAAAAAGTTCTTAGGATGCGTTTTGGAATCGGTGAAAAATCAGACCATACGCTTGAGGAAGTTGGTCAGGATTTCTTTGTAACTCGTGAACGGATTCGTCAAATTGAGGCAAAGGCGCTTAGGAAGCTTCGACACCCATCACGTTCCAAGTTACTCAAGGCCTATGTTGATAATAACTGAATCCGTAAGGATTCAGGCCGTTCTTAAAACAATAAATTTTATGAAGCCGTCCTGCGAGACGGCTTTTTTTTCGTCCTATTGAGAGAGGGTCTTCCCTGCTACAATAAGGATTAGGCTTTTCTAAAGGAATAAATGAATTACGAATCCTGGCACCTACCTGAAGCGATAACTGAAGAGGCTCAAAAATACTTTGGCACTCTAGACGTTAGCGAAGCTCAGAAAATTTTAAGGACCTCACGTATCTCAATCTCTTATTCAAAAGGAGATACTGCAAAGTACTTTATTGTTTCGGGCATCGTTCAAGAAGACCGTCCTCATGAAACCAAAGTAGTTTTTAAAAGCCGACTCTTAGAAAGTGAAGAGGGACCTATCTCCTCAAATTGTGACTGCCATCAGTGGACCGACCAAGGTCATTGCCGCCACGCCACCTGCCTTTTTATGACTTTCTATTTACAGCAAGAAAATCACCAGGATAGTGAGAGAAGTATTTACCCTCCCATTAATTTTGGTCAAAATATTGGTGTCTCAGTTGAGCAGTACGGAACTATTATTCCTGGTCCTCACCAGTTGGTGGGATCACCAAATAATCCGACCTACTCCTCATTGCAATACCTGCTGCACACTAAGAAAGTCGTAAACTTTCCAATACCAGAAAAATTTGTCGGGAAATTACAGATCCATCTTAACTCGGCTTCTTATTACTTGAGGAATACGCCGGAAGAAATTCAGCCTTTCGCACCGATCAGTTTTAGCTATATTTCGGAAGACGGTGCTGTAAATAATAAAATTTCTCTTTTTGAGAAGCTCTATCTCTTTAATTGGCAAACTGGTGAGGCCTATCACCTACCTAAGCACTTAAGTGAGCTAATCCAGAAGATTAGGCTCAATAGGGACCGCTTCTCTTTAAATGATCTGATTAGAGAGGTCATCTCCTTTAAGCATCATGAGCAACTTTCGGTCATCATCGATGAAACTGCTATTGAAGACGTCCCGAGAGAAAGTATCCACACTCTAGTGACTCTCAATAAAAATCCTAATAAGAGCCAGATTCAAATAAATTTCCAGTTTAAAAATGATCAAGACACTCTTATTGAGCCCCCCGAGCTCTTGACTAAATTTACCTTTGGTAACGGTTTGCTGGGAAGCTTTCGCAAAAAGAAAGATGCCTATGCTTTTATCACTTCTCTGGTGGATTCATTAAAGCTGGATACCGATAATTATAAAAAAAACCTACTGCCGGCGAATCATAAGAGCGTTTGGGTCAATCTAATTGAATACGCCCGCGCCAGCGAGAAGTCCCATTACTACGATGATCAAAGAAAGTGTATCTACCAGGTAGATAATCGACTTTCTCTAGAAATAATTTGCTCTTTACTGGATTGTTTTGGTGAGATGCTTTTTCGGTTCTCCGAGTACTCGGAAGAAACTCGCGAAGTGACTTATAATATTTCTCCCAATAACCTTTTCCAGGGGCTAGCGGAGTTTCATAAAAGACTCTCCCTCTATGGAGTGGCGGTATTCTACGATCGCAAGGAAATTTCCCGTTGGAGTTCTAAAATTCGCTTTGAAAGAAGAAGCTCTTCCACTAAGTGGTTTGACCTCTCTTTAAATGTTTCGTCAGAAGACCTCGATATCATAAAGCGTTCAGACCTCGACAATGGGCTAGCGATGACAAGCCAGGGTCTGGTACTGCTCGATGGCGACCAGAAAAATCTTCTGAAGTTCATGAAGAAGTATATAAAGTACGAAGCCAAGGCCGAAACTGAAGGACAGGAAGAGAGCAATAAAACTGAAGAAAACGCCGAGGAAGACGAACATAAGTTTCTACTGCCTTTTAATCGCGCCAGGGTCTTTGAGCTCTTTGAATTAAAGAAACTAGGAATTGAAGGTGCTTTGACCCCCGAAGAAGAAGCTCTCTGCCACAGACTGGCCAATTTTGAAGAGATGCCTGAATACGAAATTCCAGACCAGATGAAGGAAATTATTCGTCCCTACCAAGCGACAGGTTATCAATGGTTACGTTTTCTCTATGAGAATAAGCTAGGCGCGTGCCTGGCCGATGATATGGGTCTTGGTAAAACACTGCAAGCAATAACCTTTATACAAAGTATCCACGATCAAATTGATAGGGTGCTAGTTGTCTGTCCCGTGACTATTTTAATCAATTGGGAAAAAGAAATTTTGAAATTCTCAAAAATGAAGTCTCATATTTATCACGGTGGAGAGAGAACTTTCCCTGATGACTGTAAAATTATTCTGACCAGTTATGGAGTAATGAAAAGAGAACATGATGGAGTCTTTAAAGATAAACATTTCGACATCATGATTTTAGATGAAGTTCAGCACCTAAAAAATATCCGTTCACTAGGTGCCTTTGCCGCCCGTAAAATCGAGGCAGACTTTCGAATCTGTTTGACTGGTACACCAGTAGAGAATGATTTGGCGGAATTTTACAATATTCTTGACCTGGCGATACCTGGAGTTTGGGGAGATTTACAATTTGTCCGCACAACTTCTACTTCTAAGAGCCGCTTATTGGCCAGAAGAACTGCCGGTCCATTTATCTTGCGACGAACTAAAGGCCAGGTATTAAAAGACCTACCACCTAAAATTGAAAATAATGTCTTCTTGGAGTTTGAAGAAGGAGAGCGTGACGACTATCAAAATACCCTCGCCAGTATTAAGAAGAAGATCGAACTTGCGCCATCAAAGAGAAAGTATGGCGAAATTTTAAGAGGTCTCTTACAGCTGCGCCAAAAATGCCTCTGGCAGTATCAAAACCCCGGAAAAGCAAATGCTCTGCATTCAACTAAAATTACATTTTTAATTGAAACACTCGAGCAAATTTTAGAAGAGGGACACCAAGCAATCGTCTTCTCTCAATTTACGACCTACTTAGATATCATTCAAAAAGAATTACATGAGAAGCATTGGAAATTAACTAGAATAGACGGCAGTCAGTCTATTAAGAAGCGCCAAGAACAAGTCGATGTCTTCCAAAATGGCGACGCCCAAGTCTTTCTAATTAGCCTTAAGGCCGGGGGCGTTGGACTCAACCTAACCGCCGCCAGCTATGTTTTTATAATGGACCCTTGGTGGAATCCGGCCGTCGAAACTCAGGCGATTGACCGGGCCCACCGTATAGGCCAGCAGAATACCCTTACAGTCTATCGACCGCTGATTAAAAACAGTGTCGAAGAAAAGGTCCTCGAATTACAGGAATATAAGCGAAAGCTCTTCACAGACCTACTTCCAGAAGATGATGATGAGCATTTTTCTGGAAAGCTGACGATGAAAGATTTCGAAAAGCTTTTTTCCTAGAAATCACACCTTCGCTCCCGTAAAATTTACCCATGACCCCTAAAAAGCTGATTCTATTCAGTCTCGCCATGCACCTCGTCTATGCTCTTTTTAGTACAGGGTTTCACCATTGGGATGAGCATTTTCAAATTCTCGAATTTCTTAATTATAAATTGGAACTATCTCCAAGCTCAGACCTCCCCTGGGAGTTTACTGAAGGCATGCGACCCTTTATTCAGCCCTTCTTCTACTACCTTTTAGTAAAACCTTCACTGCTGTTAGGAGGTATTTTTACGCCTCACCTCTGGGCCTTCGTCTTTCGCCTTTGGGCGGCAATACTGGGGTTTTACTCGCTATTTGTTCTGTATAAGAAAAGAAATACCCTGATTGAAAAAAGCTACACCGCTAAAATTTTACTGCCATTATTACTCTTTAGTACCTGGTACCTACCCTATATTCACGCCCGCCATTCCGCCGAAGGGCTGGGAGGCTCGCTCTTTATGATCGGGCTGGCGTCCTTTCTCTCTAAAAAAGAAAGTCGTTGGGAAGCGCTAGAGGTGGGTCTACTGTTTGGGCTCTCTTTTTTAATGCGCTTTCATCTAGGCTTTATGATCCTCTTTCTCTATCTTTGGAGCCTCTTTTTCGATGGTCTCAAATGGAAACGTTTTTGGCTGCATTCGCTAGTGATAGTACTAACCATCTCTCTTGGGGTATTGGTTGATCGCTGGGGATATGGCGAGTGGACTTTTTCTCCCTGGAATTACGTAGTCCAGAATTTATTTGAAGGTAAAGTTTCAAATTTTGGAGTTAACCCCTGGTACGATTACTTTAAATACATTTTTAGAAAATCCTTCCCGCCTCTCGGTATTTTAACTCTGATTTCATTTTTCTGGCTCTGGATAAAAAAACCAAAACACCTCTTAACCTGGATAAGCCTACCTTTTTTCCTTGTTCACCTTTTGATAGGTCATAAAGAGCTACGCTTCCTCTTCCCTTTAGTCGCCATCATTCCCTTTGTCTGGGTTCTCTTTATTGAAGAGTATAAAAGATACTGGGGACCTTGGTGGAAGAATGGATTTAAGATCGTCTGGATTTTTAACTTACTCTATCTATTAACAATGGCCTTTAAGCCGGCGCATATTTCCCATGACTATTTTAAAGCGGTCCGCGGTTTGGAGATTCCCAAATTACATATCTATGGCGATACCAATCCCTATTTCTTGGCAAAGTTGAAAGTAAATTATTTTGGAGTTGTACATCCGAAAATAAAAATGCTTAGTGATGATTCGGACCCAGCGTTGATACTTTTAAAGAATGAAACTTCTTGGTTTTTCTCAAATCGTGGGAAGTTTTTTCATAAGCTTAAGCAATTTGAACAATGCCAATTAGTTTTTTCAAATTATCCTGAATGGCTTTTGATGTTTGGGGGTCGGCCCATGAAATGGCAGACTAACTCCAAGGCCTGGACTTTAGTTAAATGCCAGATCAAGTTTTAGAGAACTTAAGAATACTTTTTTTGAATCCACTTATAGAATTCCGCTAATCCACTCTCAAGGGAGACTTGAGGATGATAACCAAGTTTTTCTTTAGAAGAGCTAATATCTGCATAAGTTATAGGTACATCACCTAAGGGAACATCGGTCCGTTGGATGATCAACGGCTTTCCGGTTGTTTTTTCAATCGCTAAAATTAATTCTTTTAAAGAGACTGGATGAGAATTGCCTAAATTATAGGTTTCGTAAACATTTGGGTTTTCCACAATACGATTCATGGCCCCAATTATTCCTTGGACGGTGTCACTTACATAGGTGTAATCCCTGGCCATACTTCCATCGCCAAAAATAGTGATAGTTTCGTCCAATAGGTTCGATTTTAAAAATTTGTGAATTGCTAAATCTGGTCTCTGACGAGGACCGTAGACGGTAAAGAATCGCAAGTTGATAACATCTAATTTGTAGAGATTATGATACATGCGGGTGAATAGCTCTCCCGACTGCTTGGTAGTGGCGTAGAGAGAAATGGAGTGATCAAAAGAGGTGTCTTCTTTGAATGGCACCGTCTTACTCTCGCCATAAATTGAAGACGAAGAGGCGAAGATGAATTTCTTTATTCCATTTTTGCGCATTCCCTCTAAGAGAGAAACCGTCGCCGTAATATTGGCGTTGACGTAGCCAATTGGGTCTTCCAGAGAAGGCCGGACTCCCGCCTTAGCGGCTAGGTGAATGACTAGGTCTACTGGATGATAAGTTAAAAATTTTTCGACAAATGGAGCGTCAGAGAGGTCACCTTCTGTGAAACTAAAGCCCTTATGCTGATGAAGAAGTTCAAGATTCTCTTTCTTAGATTCGATGGGATAAAAGGGGTCGAAATTATCAATTCCCACCACTTCATGACCTGTGGTCAATAGTGCTTCGCATAAATGAGAGGCGATAAATCCAGCAGCGCCGGTTACCAAAACTTTCAAGACCCTATCCTTTAATTCCGTGTCGGCGCCTTATAGAGAATAACTGGGCCGATCGTTAATAGTTTTTCTCCTTCCGTTTTACCTCCTGAACCATCCGTCAGCAAGTAGTGAAAAGCAGAATTTTTATCTCTAAACAAGAGCTTACGGCGGTAGCTACGCCGCGCCAAGATCTGATAACTTTCAGGTGTCGAGAAAAAATTAAAATCCAGGTAAACAGAGCTGGTTTTCTTAGGAATATCCGCCAGGATTTTCTCGATAACCGCCCTATGTACCTCTAGCCCGTTTTTGGCGTCGAGGCGTTTTGAAATATTCCAAGAAGATGAAATGCCTCCCAAACAGAAAAGCCCTAATAATATCGAAAAGAGCTTTAGCTTGGGTGGATTTAGCAAAATTCCTTCGAGGGGATGGGCCAATAGAAAGAGCGTAAAAGGCATTAGTGGTTGGACGTAATGGGGGAAGACTTTTTTTCCAGTCCAAATTAAAAAAGCGGCATTAAAGAGCACCCCTATTATCAATACCTGGCCCGAAAAGCCCAGGGACCGCCAGAATCCGGCCACTTTGGTGCGACGGTAAAGGGTTTTGATATTCTCAAATAACATCCAGCCCAGCAGTGAAAAAGAGCTAGTAAGAAAGAGTATTCTAAAAAAACCTTGAGGCCTAACGGCGGTTCCAAACAGAAGAGCATTGATTGTTTTACGCTCCGATAATCCCCACCAATAACCGCTTAGCTCATGATAGCTGGTATCGAGGGTTAAAAACTTGAGCAATAGTGCAGGCACTTTTAACAGTGGCGAAAAACTTCGCTTGGTTTTAACAGACTCAGAAAAAATAAGTTTCATATTGCTAAAGTTATTTTGGAATTCATAGAGCAAGTAGGGAATATAGAAAAAAGCAGTTCCTAAAAGGCCCAGACAGAGGGTTGAAATTTTCCAGCTTTTTCGAGTCGGCCAGATCAAGGCCATTATCGGGCCCCAAACAATCGGAGCGGAGAGGTGTATTTGTGGCATTACCCCACAAGAAATCATAACTACGATAAGCTTCCAGGATTTGTAGCGGTAGCGCAGGCTTATGCTGCCCCAAAAAGCGATGGCGACAAAGAAACCAATCAAATTGGAATTCCAGATGCGCTCACCGTAAAGAATACTCCAAGGGGAGCAGGCAAAGAAGAGCGCCACTAGAAAAGAGGAGCTGCGACTAAAGCGGTAGCGTAGGCCGCGCCAAACAAAAAGCACCGCAAGCGCTTTGCAAAAGGCCGTGAAGAGATTGACCGCTTCGGGGCCAGGGCTAAAAAATTGGCTAATCGTCATAAATAAAAAGAAGAGTGAACCGGGCATCCGGGCCTTTCCGGCGGTAACAGGGGAGCCCAAGAGCGGAAAGATTTCACCCTCGAAAGTCTTATGAACTATTTCAAAGAAGCTGGCCTCATCGAAGGTAAAGCGAGCGCTGCTAATTAAAAGCGCGCGAACAGTGAAGGCCAGTAGGAAAAGAGTTGTTCCCAGTAGCCAGGTGCGCTGATGATGCTTGAGAGAGGCAGTTAAAGTTTTCATATGTTGGGGCCAATGATACCTTCTAATGAATAGAATTTATGCAATTTTAGTTAACCCTTCGCAGCATCGAGTCGTTCCCCTATGTGTGGAATTAGTGGATTTACAGGCCTTGGAAATGAAGCAGACCTTCAGTCGATGACCGAAGCTCTCACTCATCGCGGACCCGATGCCACCGGCTACGCTGGCCTTCCTGAAATTCCTCTCTACTTGGGACATAAGCGCCTTTCGATCTTAGATCATAGTGGTGGTGAGCAACCGATGTGGTTAAGAGGCCGTGAGCTTGGGCTGGTTTTTAATGGTGAAATTTACAATCATTTAGAACTGCGGGCCGAATTAGAAATACTTGGGCACCGTTTTGTATCCGATCACAGCGATACCGAAACCCTACTGCGGGCCTACGATCAATGGGGCACCAGCATGACCAAAAAGTTAAATGGCATGTTCGCGTTTGTGATCTTTGATAAGATTAAGAAGCGGCTCTTTGGCGCCCGCGACCACTTCGGCCAGAAGCCTTTTTACTACACTCAAAATAGTAAGTTATTTGCCTTTTCTTCAGAGCTCTCTTCGCTGGTCAAGCACCCTCAGATAGAGGCCACACAAGATAAGCTCTCACTGATGAAGTATTTCGCTCACGATTATATTCCAGCGCCGCGAACGGTCTTTAAAGATATTTTTAAGCTACCAGCAGGGCAGCAATTTATTTTTAATATAGATGAGAAGAAACTCAAAATTGAAGAGTATTGGGACTTTAATTTGGACACTAGACCGCTGACTCTTTCTGAGGGTGAAATCGAAGAGAAACTCCGCGGTCTTTTAAAGAGTTCAGTTTCTCGCTGTCTACAAACTGATGTGCCCTATGGGGTTTTTCTAAGTGGTGGAATCGACTCCTCATGTATCGCCAAGTACGCCACTGACATAGTTGGCGCTCCCATTCACACTTTTAGTATTTATTTTGAAGAGAAATCTTTCGATGAGTCGGAATACTCTAACTTAATGGCGAAGACCCTTAAATCCAAGCATCACTTCGACCACCTCTCTATCAATAAAGC
>JABGVH010000098.1 GCA_018646195.1 Halobacteriovoraceae bacterium | reverse complement strand
TTATTTTCAAAAAAGCAAAAAGAAGAAGGTGCTCGAGCTCTACGCCAATGACTTCGGTTTAGTTGAGGGAGCTTCTAAGGAGCAATTTCAAAAAGGCCTGAAAGAATTCTATGCGCCTCTTTATTTGACCGCCAAGAACCAGGGCTTTGAGATGGGTTGGAAGGTTTAAAATGAAAAGCTTATCTACTTTTTACCAGGTAGAGCATTATAAGATTTAAGTTATTTAGGAGAGTTTATGATCGATGGGATAGAGATTGAGGAGCTAGTTAAAAATTTTGAGAGGTACGCAAAAATTAAACAGTTCGATCTTAGTAAGGAGAGTCACCAGAAGTTTTTCTCTTCTTTTTGTGGGGCCATTTTAATGTTAGTTCCAGAGGCGGCGGCTTTTTTGGTTGAAAGTGGTCTGGAAGATAATGATGACAATATCAATGTGTCCATGGCGGCGATTGGAGAGACTTTGATGGTTATGGGAAAAAGAGGATTGGATGAAAGTAATATTCAATAATTTTGTGAAATATTTATTATTTTTAACTTTATTTTCGTGTGCTCTGACTTTAAGGCAGCAGCTTTCGGATCTCCAGTCTCGATCTCGAAAGACCGATCGGCAGTGGCGGCGTCAACAGAGGTTAGAGCGCCACTTTAAAGAAGAGGATGAGAGATTATATAGGGAAAGTAAGATAAAAAGGTCTTCGAAACCGATTATTTCAAAGGCTAAAAAGGATCCTGTCGTAGTTGGGATCAGTGAAGATAAAATTAGAGAACCAGCAAAAAAGGAACTGGAGGGGTTACCAGAAACTTTAAAAAGTCTAAAGAAAATTAAGGATAAGGAGAGTATCGAGTACGAGGTTTTGGTTTATAAGGCAGCCACAGATATTATCAATTCTGCAAAAGAGGCCGAGCAGTCTTTTGATTCTGGTCGAGCACTTAAACTTTTAACAGTAGGGGCTAAAATTCTCCCATGGAGAAGTGATGTGGTCTCAAAACGAAACAAGGCCCTTTCTACTTATTTGAAGGTCACTAATTTAATGATTAAGGATTCTTCGTATATATGTGGAGAGGTCTTAAATAGAATAGAATATTTAAATGAGATTGCCCCCGATGCCTTTACTCAACTTAGCTCCAGAAAAAATCGCTGTCTTAAAAAGAAAACTAAAAAAATTATTAAAAAGATCAAAAAAGTTTCGGAAAAGAAAAAGAGTAAAGGGAAACAATTAGACTATCTGATTGATATTTTGAATAAGAATACTCCTCCCAGTCATGCTCAGATCGAGAGAAAATTTAAAGGGGATCTCTTTTTAAAGCTTAAGGAGATCACTAAAAGAAATAATAATTTTCCTTTAGAGGATGTTCTTCTAAATTCTATGAGTGTTGCTATATATACTTTTAAAAATTTCGACTATAGCTGTAGCGATTTTGAAATTGATCCAAATTCTGTCTCTAAGTCTAATTATAAATTAAATGTCACCTGTGATAATTTGGGGGCGGCCACACGAGATCGTCATAGTGCTGTGAAATCGACAGCAAATAGAAATCTGAGTAACCTACTGTCTTTGAAGGGAGGTACTGAATCTGTTTATTCTTTTAAGCCGGCTCATTTTAGTAAAAGGAATGGAAGTCCCTCATTTAAAACCTCTGAAAACATAGCAGATAAAGTTGCGAGCTATCATAGCCTCGGATTTAGCCATTTTTTTCCTATCTATGCTTTTTTAGAATGGGATTTTGTGAAAGAGGATGGAAGTCTGAAAACTTTTGGCGAGTGGGTTAAACTTATTGATCCTTATTATGTGATTAAGCAAATATTGTTTTTAAGAAATAACCGACATGACAAGAGGGACCGGCTAAAGCATGGTGGAGCGCCTTATAATAGTCAACGAGGGGATTACCAGTCCCTTTATGTTAATAAAAAGAAAATATATTTCAATTTAAAGGATGCAAATTTAGTTAAGGATCTATCGCGTATTAATTTCCGTATTAATTCAGAAAAATCTTTATCTATGTACCGTAAGCATTTAAAGGCTTTTTACAAAAAGGCTGAAGGCCTGCGAGTAAAGAGAAGGCATTATCGAGATTTTTTCGTTAACATGCTGAATAGAAAGCATAAACTTGGAATAGAATAATAGGTATTTAATTTAATGGAATTTCTATAATGACTAATAAGTTTGAAAAGGCCTTAGATGAATACAGAGAAGGGGAGGATTTAGAAAAATTCTTATTAAACCCCTTGGTTCAAGAAGTTTATCGAGAGGTCAGTGAGAAGTTGGTATTGCCGTTGTATGATGCAATTCTGAGTTTAGAGTATAAGGGTAAGCCTCTTTTAAAAAGACCAGAGGAGGCCGAACTTGGTTGCTTGATTGAGCAGATGTCATTTTCTCTTTTGCAAAATTTCTTTAATGCCTTTGCCTATCTTTATCATGACATGCCCGAACTTTTTCCAAGAACTTTGAGTGAAAATAACCGGCTCAATATTAATCTCTTAAGTAAGTTTACTTGGCTATCAGAGCTGGCCCCCGAGCTGAGTAAGGTGATTGAGGAAGCCGCCAGGCGAGAGACCGATAGTATTTTATGGACCACTGTCGCCGAAAAATTAGACCAGGTGGAAAGCGATGATCCACGCTATTTGAAAATACGAGAAAACCTAATTCAGAGAAATTTTTTGAATTTAGAGCAGCTCTATTTGTTTAGGGCCTTTTTAACTTGGTTCACCTTTGCCTCTGATCAACCACTACAAGACGTAAAATTTGTCGAGGCCTCTGGACCGTTGTGGGAGGCTTTACTTTTGCCTTATCCAGGTCGTTTTTGTCAGGATGAAAAACCAGGACAGAAAAGGAAGGCCTGGACTGACCTATTTAATAATTGCAAGAAGGACAAAAACTCAGAGCATCTGGATCGGCCACCGTTAGATTCGGAGTCACTTTTTACTCCACTTAGTATTTCAAAGGAAGTGATGCAGGAGGCGACTCTCTATTCAAAACTTCTTTTTATCGAGGTCAATTGTCTCTATAAACCAGAAGTGCTTGAAAGCTTTTCAAAACTCTTAGAGGAGTATTGTTTTACTGGTAAGGTTCATCGGTATTTAGAGCAGCCCTCTGAGGTGCCTAGTGAGTTCAAACAATTATTAGCTGAAATATTCGCCTAAAATCTACCACTTGCTAGTTTTCCAGCTTTTACGCCGAAATAAAATCCAAAATTCTGCATAGTAGAGTCATCCCAAACACCAACTAGGAGATGACTATGGTGGACATTTTAAAGGCGATTTTCGCCAAGATTATTGAAGGGGCTTACAAAGAGGGCTCGAAGTATAACTCGAAAAACCAAGGAGGCGATGATGAGTAACGAAAATGAAGGAGAACGGTCAGAGTATCAAAGTGCCGCAGAAACAACTGCTATTGGCGGGATCGCGGGTGCGGCGATTGCTCTTGTGGCCTGGCTATTTGGTAAGCATGGCTAAAGAGGATTGGAAGGCCCCAGGGATTGGGGCTTTTTAGTTCTGCGGCGCTCAGAAAAGGAATCTGACACTCTGTAAGCCTTTTGATACAATTCTCGCCTAGAGGTTTTCATGAAAAGAGCAATTTCGTTATTAGTTTTACTTACCCTACTTCAGAGCTGCGCTTCATCGAAGCAAATAGTTGGTCCCGATGGCAGTCATCACCAGCTAGTTTCTTGCCCAAGTATTGATATGTGTTACGAAAAAGCTACCGAAGTCTGTGGCGGCAAGTACAAGATAGTGAATACAAGTACCGAGACCTCGGGGTCGCAGGGATACACTTCAACCGATACAAAGCTTTTGGTTAAGTGTTCAAAATAAATTAAAAATTATAAAACAGGACTTAAGAATTCTTCCATTCCCTCGCCATTATGGTCGGGAAAGGCATAGCCGGCATTTACCTGGCGTCCGTCACGGTAGAGGATGAAAAAGGGACTGCTGGTGACCCCTTGGTCTGCGGCGATTTGGTTTAGTTCACTATAGGCCTGGTCTTTGGGATTCCACCACAATTTGTAGGTGTCTAAGACGTCACGGTATTTTTTCGCCACTGCCGGAACTGAACCGAGGTTTTCCATTAAAAGACAATGGACGCAGTAAGTGAGTCCAAATTTTATTAGCACCGGGCGATTGAATGAGGCCTCGATGACACGTTTTTGAAATTGCTCTGTGCTGCGGATTGTATTGAGTTTATTCCAAGGTCCGTTGAAGTTAACTTGTCCTAACTGACGCTTTTGATAAGGGTAATAACTTTTCCCAGAGCGAATAATTTCTTTTTGGATTAATTTGAGTTTTTGCAGCATCTTCCAAGTCGCCAAACGGTCGTCATCGGCGGCGCCATCTTGCAGGCGAGCGAGGTAGTTTTGCGCTTCTTTTTTCATGGTCTTTTCGAGTTCACGTAAACTGAATTTGCCGTTTCTATTACCCGAGGTGGTATCGTGGTACCAAGACAAGGCCTGGAAGAATTTTTGACCGGTATGGGAATTTTCAGGGGCGTAGGGACTTAGAAGGGCGGCGGTAAAGGCGCGGACTTGTGTTTTAGTATGGGGGTTTTGCGATAGGTAGTGGTAGAGTTCCACTAGCTCGGCGTCTTCGAAGCCATCAGTCTTAAAGGCCTGATAGCGGTCTTCGTAATGACCAGCAAGTGCAGTACCTGAGATTAAAAGAGTTACCAGAATTGTTCTGAATAAAGTCATGTATCATCCCCAAAATAAATTTTTATTACCGAGGATATAGCTCTCTTTAAGTGCTTTGGAGGGTCACTTGTAACAATTACAGCACTTTTGGGACTGGTCTCTAAGGGCCAGGAGCACTAAGTTTTGCCTTTATTTTCAATTATGACAAAAATCTGGCGCATACCATGGATAATTTTCCTTCTGGGTGAATTCATTAAAAGGTACTGCGTACTCTTGCTTTCTTTTCAAGAACCCTTTCTTAACGTAATCTGGTTACAATGAACTTAAATCAACTCAATGCCTTTTCTGCGAGTAACCCCTGCGCCCAGAACTACGTGGATGTGATGGGGACCGAGTCCGAGAGTTATCTTGCGGATTATAAGCTGTTTGTGGGTGAGCGCTATTTGGCGGGACTTTCGCCTGAGGGTAATTTTAATATCTATGGGCATGAGCTTCAGGATTTAGAGCAAGCACTTGGTTTATTGCTAAATGAGAAGGGAGGCTGGCCCGATTTGATTATCGGGGATAATCGCCTGCATCCTCTGATTGAGAAAAGTCAGCAAAAGGTCACTCGTTATAATCCCTATTATAGTATGCGCTTAGAAAATCCTACTTCGGATAATCCGACTACTACTCGTCAAGTTGTGGCAGGTGATCAGGAAATAATTAATTTTTGGTACGAGAATTTTAACCGCGATGAGAACTCTTCGTGGTCGACTCCTAATGTGGCGGAGCTGGCCGGTAGTAAGCTCTACCTGCTTGAGGACAGTGGTGAATTCCTTGGAGGATGCGCCAATACTCTCGTTAATGAGTCGCGATTGTGGATAGGTCGGCTTTATATACTTCCTCATTTGCGCCGGAAGGGCCATGGCCACGATATTATGGGGCATATTGAAAATACCGCCAGCGCCGCCGGCCAAAGTGTCGATCTTTTAGTGAATATTGCTAATGAGTCAGCGGTTAGCTTTTATAAGAAGCGCGGCTATCAGATTTTATCTGAGAATGCTTTCTGGTGTCTTGAGGGGTCTGAGAGGATTCCCGGTTAGGGCAGAAGTATCAGTAGCTTAACGAGGTGCTCAGAGTAAATACCCCCAGCCTCTCAATTATGGTATAAGTTGACACTAAATTAAAAAGGGCCCCTATGAAATTGATCTATTTGATTGCCATATTTTTAGTCGCCAGCTGCGCCGGTTACAAAACTCAATTTGATTCCCAGTCGAAAACTATTGAGGGACAGTTTTGGGATGACTTTGAACATTATTGTTTAAACCCAAATATGTCCGCTTATGATAACGGTCAATATGGTAAGGATACCTACTTTCGAAACTCATCTCCCGCAGATCGTGAAGAGTTTAAGGCCAGCTACCGTGCTAAAGTTGGGAAGTCTAAGCAAATAAAAAGCAGGTATAATCTTGCTGGCCCAGCCGCTCCCCCTTTGGCATCTCTAAGTGGAGATAATCGGCTAACTCATGAAATAAAAAGAACCGGAACTTTTGAAACTTACCGTTCAAATCTGATAACGCTGGATAAGCGCTGTTATAAAAAGGGAAATCTTAACCGCTGCTTAGGTCACCTCTACAGTCGTAAAATGTCCTACCCTTATAAGGTAACCTGTCGCATGGGATATAAGAAGATGGCCAAAAGCGATGAAGAAGGGCGCATGGCCTTTGTCGAGGAATTTTCAAAGCGTTACGGTCCCCAGGCCATTGAGGTGGGAAAAGTTATTTCTTCCAGGACTTGGGCCTCTTCAAAGTGGGACGATGCCTTAGTCATTCTAATGCGAGATAATCTTTCTGTTTTTATTATTGGCTTTGACGAAAAATATAAAACAGATGTTCAGCTTTTAACTTATTCTGATTCCTTTCCCATTACTGTGGAAAAAATCATGGGCCAAAAAGAAGTTTTGGATTTAACCCCGATGGGAATCGCGCATGTTAAGGGGAATATGAAGGCGACTTTGAGATACTTTAATCGAATC
>JABGVH010000250.1 GCA_018646195.1 Halobacteriovoraceae bacterium | reverse complement strand
TTTTTTGAAAAAATTCTTTCTGGGGTCCAGAAGGCCAGTAGGCTTGCTAAAAAATTTATGAATTTCTCCAAGCTCGAACGCAATCTTAAAAAGCATAGCAAATTTAAAAGTGCAGAGTTTTTTAAAGAGACGGTAGAACTTTTGAAGGTCGGAATGTCTGGCACAAAAATAAAAATTGACCTACAGCTAGGACCTAAGCTGAACTGGATGCTAGCAGACCGTGGTCAACTCCAGCAGGTGCTCAATAATTTGGTGATCAATAGTGCTCAGGCGATTGGAGCTAGCAATGGTCTGATTAAGATCTTTGCCCGTCAAAAAAATACCGTAGCGGGAGAAGTTCCCGGACTGCCCGCTGGAAAATACGTCGAGGTGATAGTCTTAGATAACGGCCCGGGAATCCCGGATGCTGTGCTTAAAAATATTTTTGATCCCTACTTTACTACTAAGAGCAGTGGCAATGGATTAGGTCTTGCTAGCTGTCGTTCAATAATCGGCCAGCACGGCGGAACTATTATAGTTTCTTCTCGCACCAATTATGGTGCCACATTTAAATTCTATTTAAGGTGCCTTGATCACAACTTAGAGATAAGTTCCTCGAGATGAGGAGCAATCGCTAGCGCCGTTGAATTTTTGGCGATCAGGTTTTGTAGGACAGCGGGCAGTGGTATTTGCTGCCCGATCAGTGGTTCCACGATACTTTCAAATTTGGCAGGGTGAGCAGTCGCCGATAAAATACTTGGCACTGTAGGGTAATGCTCTTGCCAAACTTTCATCGCGACAGCGGTATGAGGGCAGAGGATCAGCTCTTGCTCACGGTAGAATTGGGAAATCGTTTCGCTAATTTCCTCATCACTAACACTGTAACTTGCAGAAATTTTCTGTAGCTCCTCTAGACTTGGAATGAGATGCAGTAGCCTTTCCATATTACTGGGGGCGCCGACGTCCATGGCATTGGCGAGGGTGGCGACACTTTTTCTCTCTTTGTATTTTCCCGAGTCAAAATATACAGGCAGTGCCTTATTTGCATTGGTCGCCAAGACAATATTGGCAATAGGAGAGCCCATTCTCTTGGCCCAGAAAGCGCCTACTGCATTACCTAAGTTTCCTGTCGGAATGATAAGAGTTGGTATCAGGTTTCTCTCTTCTTTAAACTTTGAGGAAGAGAAGGCGTGATAGGCCATTTGGGGCAGCACTCGACCAAGATTAATACTATTAGCGGAAGTCAGTCCAAACTGCTCCCGCAGTTGTGAATTATTAAAGGCCTCTTTGACCAAGGCCTGGCAATCGTCAAAAGTACCGGCGACCTTAAAGGCGACTATATTATCTCCCCAACAGGTCAATTGCTTTTCTTGTCGGGGGGAAACTAAACCTTCGGGGTAGAGAATGGCGACCTTGATTCCTGGCCGCTTGTGAAAGGCCGAGGCCACCGCACCTCCGGTATCTCCGGAAGTCGCCACTAGTATGGTGCGTTCTCGCTGATCCTTGGCCTCGATAATAGCGCTCATGGCAAAGGCCAAAAAGCGCGCGCCAAAATCTTTAAAGGCGGCGGTCGGTCCGTGAAAGAGTTCTAGTAAGGCAGCATTTTCTTGAAAGAATTCCAGTGGAAGAGGGAAGTCAAAGGCCTTAGCGCATATTTCTTCTAATTGCTTTTCAATCACCTGACCTTTAAAAAATGGCGCCAATGCGTGAAAGGCAAAGGTCGAAAATGATTCGTCGGTAATATTTCCCAAGTGGGGAGGAAACTTCTCCGGAACATAGAGCCCACCGTCTGGCGCCAGTCCTTCAAGGATGGCCGAACTTATAGAGGTGCTCTTACAATTTTTACGGGTGCTTTGAAATTTCATAGAAGCTTTGCCCCGTCAGTATTGAGGGGACCTATATAGGCCTCACTTTCTATCTTTAGCTTTTGATAATGGTTTTGAATTTTTACTTTTAAGTCCTCGGCCTGAGCGGCATCGCGACAGAGCGCCAATTGCGAGGGCCCGGAACCGGAGAGGCAGTAACCAAGTACTCCGGCCTTTTGCGCCAGCTCTCGGCATTCGGCAAAGCCTTCGGTTAAGGGACTTCTTAGCGGTTCGACTAAGAGGTCGTGAAAAGATTCACTGAGTAATTCCAGGTTAGAACTAGCAGCTCCTGCCAGGAAGCCCGCCAAATTCTGGGATTGAGCACTGATCTCTGCCAGTGAGTAGCTATCTCTTAAGACCTCGCGCGCGCGCTTGGTTTCAACTACCAATTGAGGATGAATCAGGAGCAGCACAATTTGACTGGGAAAAGGCAGGGGATAGACCTTTAGCGGATTACTTTTTACTAGGGTCAACCCTCCAAAGAGACAGGGAGCTGCATTGTCGCCATGGGCGTGACCAGAGGCCAGCTCTTCACCTTTTAAAGAGAGCTGTAATAATTTTTCTTTAGACAGTGGTTCACTAAGCAAGTGGTTGGCGGCAACCAATGCACCGACCGCCGAGGCGGCGGAGCCACCCATGCCTGAGCCGGCGTAAATTCCCTTTTCAATAGACAGCTCAAATCCAAAATCGAGCTTCTGAGTGGCAATTAATTCTTGTAAGACAATACCGGCGGTATTCTTGCTGGCGTCTTTTGGAAGATTGGTAACCACTCCGGTTATTTTAGAAATGGTGACAGTGGGCCGCTTAGTTTTGGTGACTGTGACAAGATCTCCGACTCCGCTATAGCAGAGTCCCAAAATATCGTAGCCAACGCAGACATTGCCACAAGTGGCCGGTGCAAAAGCAGAGGCACTTTCGAGGCCGCTCATAGTGAACTTCCAAGATAACGGGAGAGTCTTAAAATATCG
>JABGVH010000160.1 GCA_018646195.1 Halobacteriovoraceae bacterium | reverse complement strand
TTACCCCTTGTGTTGCCTTCGTTCCCTTAATGTTCTTTGATGGCCATTTCGGAAAATTTGTTTCCTACATACCCTTGGTGGTCTCCCTCATGTTATTGGGAAGTTTAATTGAGTCTACCTTAATTCTACCTTCACACCTGTCCAGCAAAACTCCACTCTTAGATCGCTTTGATAAAAAGGGGCAGAGTTGGTTTTTTAAATGGGAAGAGCGCTACGCAAAGCTTTTAACGAGTCTTTTGAATTACCGAGTTTTAATAATCCTTTTGGCGGTCACGATCCTAGGAATTCTTGGTGTCACCTTTAAGAACAATATGAAGTTCGTGATGTTCCCTAGGGAAGAGGCGAAGGAAGTTTATGTCAAGGCCATGGCAGTAAAAGGGGCCTCGAGACTAGACACGGCCAAAGCGATATCTAAGCTAGAACAGATGTTTATCGATGAGGGGCCAAAGAGAGTTGTCGCGGTTCGCTCGCGTATAGGTCAAAGTCGTAGGGGAGGGCTGGTCAACGAAAATAAGGCCGGCATAAGAGTTGAATTAGTTCCCAGAGATCAAAGGGATATCGACCTCAATACCTTAAGAAAAAAATGGCAGGAAAAGGCCAAGAGCTTTAAGAATCTCTCCAGTGTTAAAATTATTAAAAGCCGCTGGGGTAGGGGAAGTGGTAGCGCTATCGAATTGATGGTGCAAGAGAATGACGACAAGAAGAGAAAAACCATTACCGACCGCCTCAAAGCCTATATGGAAAAAATGCCAAGTCTGGCCGATGTAGAACTTGAAAAGCCACTGATAAAAAAAGAGTACCTCTTTAAAATAAACCAGAAAAAGCTGGTTCGCTTTGACATCGAACCGAGTGCGGTCACGACTGCTCTTCGAACCTTTGTCGAGGGAAGTATTCTCTACACCATCAATAAAGGCGATGAGGAAGTTGAACTTAGAATAACTGTTCCTGAAAAAAATAAGAAAAACCTAAATGACCTACTCAAACTAAAAGTACAAAATAAAAATAAGCAGCTGATTTACCTATCTAAATTCACCTCTATTTTGGAAATTGAGAGGCCTGCCAATATCGCAAGGACTAATCATAAAAGAACCGCCCATGTGTATGCCAATATGGCCGCCGAAACAAAAATTACGCCGATTGAAATTGCGGTAGAGTTAGAGACCGAGCTCTTTCCTAAAATTAATAGGGAGTTTCCCACCACAATTCTCTCCTTTACAGGTGAAATTGAAGACACAAGAGAATCCGAATCAAATTTTAGAAACGCCCTGATCCTAGTTGTAATTTTAATTTATTTTGTCTTAGTGCTGATGTTTAACTCCCTGATTACCCCGATGATCATCGTCTCTATCATCCCATTCGGATTGGGCGGCGCTATCCTGGTTCTCTTCAGCCACGGAATGAGCGTTTACGGCTTTTTTGCGGTTGTCGGTTCATTGGGAATGATTGGTGTAGTGATTAATGACTCCATCATTATGCTGGATAAAATGGAAAGAGAATCCATCTCTAGCTTCGAACAATTGGCGAGTGTCGCTTCCACCAGGTTGCGACCTGTAATTGTCACCACCATCACAACAGTAGTGGCGATCCTGCCTACCGCCTATGGATTGGCGGGCTACGATTCTATGCTGGCTGAGATGATGCTCGTAATGGGCTGGGGCCTGGCCTTTGCCACCGCTATCACCCTCCTAATCGTTCCCTGTCTCTATTCCTTCCTACCGAAAAAGCACGCTTTATAAACCTTAAGCAGCATTAATCAAACTGACAGACACCATTTATAGCGCTAAAACTATAGTATGAACGGAGAGCTGAAAAAACATATCACTTTAATTCCACTAATCCTCTATGGGGTCGGGACAATTTTAGGTGCTGGGATTTATGTGATAATTTCTGAAGTTGCCAATGCTTCAGGAAGTCAGTTTCCACTCTCTTTTGTGATAGCTTCTATTGTGGCGATATTTGCGGGGCTGTCCTATGCCGAGCTCTCATCCCGTTTTCCGAAATCCGCCGGAGAAGTCGTTTATGTTAAACAAGCCTTCGATAATAAGTTTTTAAATACACTTGTAGGATATGCGGTGGCCCTAACCGGCATGGTAACTTCCGCTACCATATTAAAAGGTTTTCATGGTTACCTAAATGTATTTGTATCTTCCCCGGGCTGGCTAAGCATAAGTGTCATGATCCTACTTTTAGCTCTGGTCGCCATTAAGGGAATAAAAGAGTCGGTTCTAGTAATTTCGTTAATAACCCTGATTGAAATATCAGGACTTTTCTTGGTTATTTATTTTGGTTCTGCCCATATTGATAAGCTCCCGGAGCTTATACAAAAGTGGAAGGAAATCGGTTTTAATAGCTCCATTTTCATAGGAGCATTTATCGCTTTTTTCGCCTATGTAGGTTTTGAGGATATGGTTAATACAGCTGAAGAAGTAATTGATGCTCCAAATGTCCTACCAAAGGCGATAACTTGGGCAATTGTCATCTCTACCGTTATCTATTTCATGGTTTCTCTTATTTGCTCCCTGGCCCTACCACTTGAAGTCTTAAAGACGAGTAATGCTCCACTAGTGCTTGTAATAGAACAAAATTCAAACCTATCTCCAAAAATTATGGGAGTAATAGCCTTGGTTTCAATTGTTAATGGGGCACTTGTTCAATTAATTATGGTTTCTCGGATGTTTTATGGAATGGCCAAGATAGAAGTCGCGCCAAAAGTTTTTTCAAAGATATCCTCGCGAACCAATACGCCGATTGTGGCGACCATTTTCACTGCTTCGATTATTTGGCTTTTTGCTATTTTATTTCCTATCGGTAATTTGGCCAAGGCGACGAGTTTGATAATCATTTGTGTCTTCATACTTATTTGCCTATCCCTAATTAAAATAAAGCTCGATAAAAACTCACCTAAGCCGAGCTTTCAGGTAAGCATCATTATTCCTATTATTGGGGGGTCCATCTGCTTACTTTTTCTGGGTAATTACCTCTATAGTCAACTTTAGGGGTGGATTTAACTATTCCTAGCCCACTGCTCAAAAATTTGTTATAAAGTAAGCCTTGTATCTATGGGGGTGTCCTGGTTTCGACGGGGTGTTTGACGATAGTACGGGCGTGCCTGGGTTGGTCGGACGGCCCAGTAAAAATCCGACCACCAAATAATTGCTAAATCTAACGATTTCGCTATGCCAATGGCTGCCTAAGGGCAAACATAAAGCATGAGGGGCCTGCACCAATAACAAAAAGCAGGCACACTTGTTAAGTCGGCAAACAAACTCGGCTTGATGGAACTGCCATGCAAACCATCTCAAAAAACTAGTGGGGTTTGTCAGAGTCGCGTATTCTGAACAGCCATGTCTGAGGGCAATAACTACAGACTACGCACGTAGGCCGCTATTCAGATTGTACTTCGGACGTGGGTTCGATTCCCACCACCTCCACCATTCGTCGGGGATACCCGAAAAACTCATTTGAAATTTAGAGAATTCAGTAAAAACAGCAGGTTGGTGCTGTTTTGCGTTTGTCTGAGCCATGTCGCTAATCACTTGAAATCACGTTAGAT
>JABGVH010000220.1 GCA_018646195.1 Halobacteriovoraceae bacterium | reverse complement strand
TGTTCGGGCATTTTAATATTCTCCAATTCAGAAATTGGACAAATTTCTCCGTCCTCTCCTTCGATTTTTTTAAGCAAATATTGCGATAAGTCTGCTGAGAATTGATCAGAGTCATTGAGGCAGGGTATAAATTCAATGCTCCCCCCTACTTCCTTGGCAGTATTATTGAGTTCATGTCCAATTTCATCAACCGTTTCAAGGCAGTCTGTGACAAAAGCAGGACAATAGACCGCAATTTTCTTTTTCCCAGAATTTATAATTTCAACAACTCTCTCATCAGTGTAGGGAGTTAGCCATTCATCGCTGCCAAAGCGCGATTGAAAA
This sequence comes from Halobacteriovoraceae bacterium, assembly GCA_018646195.1. Taxonomy (GTDB): domain Bacteria; phylum Bdellovibrionota; class Bacteriovoracia; order Bacteriovoracales; family Bacteriovoracaceae; genus JABGVH01. Next base: position 3,506 of record JABGVH010000220.1, on the reverse strand, counting down.
ACCATTTCAACCGGGAGCTGTGTTTTTAAGCGGTTCTTTATTAAGTAAAATGTTTCACAACAATGACGGTAGTAAGGATCACCTTTATAAAGAACCCAGCGTTTAGGTAGGCCGTGAAAAGATAGTAACAAGCAATCAACTTCTTCAGCATCATCCAAAAAAGAATTAATTTGGTTTACTGAATTATCAATAAAGGCCTTGGAGTTGTACCAAGATTCTACAATATTGTATTTTGAAATTCCGAGATGATCCTCAATGACACCCTTAATACTGCCAATAGTGCTATCTGAATATTGAGGAAATAGAGGAACCACCAGCGCCCCCTCTCTAATGTCATCTGCATAATCCACAAGTCGCGGAGAGGAAAGGACATAGGCCTCTACTACTTCAACTTCCATATTCTCAAGGGCCTTCGCTACTTTTTCTGCTAGCCCCCTGGTGTATTTAATTAAAGGGAATTCTTTTCCATCCCAAATTCTTTTATAGAGCTCAGCAGAGCTTTTGGGCCTAGTCGGTAGTACAAATAGATTAAGTATAATTTTCCATAAAAATGGATTCGCATCCACCACATGGGGGTCACTCAAAAACTCACGTAGGTATTTCCTTACGTCTCCTACAGCAGGGGATTTTGGCGAGCCCAACCCTACTAGGATAATTTTGCGTTTTTGGGACATGGCCCTACCCTTTTCTAATTATCTGCGTTATAAAGGCGTCATCATACCAACTACTAGCAGAATGCTCGAGGACAAAGTTATGGCAAAGGCCAAAAAAAAAGCAACTAGAAAGAAAAAAAGTAGTCCCAAAAAAGCTGCCAAAAAGACTACTAAAAAATCCTCTAAGAAAAAAAGTGGACAGAGGGAACTCGACGGTATGGCATTAGGGAGTGCAACGACAGTATATCCCAACCAATATGACCCTAAATTGCTTGAGGCCTTCCCCAACCGCCACCCCAAAAATGACGCCTGGACCTCACTTATATGCACTGAGTTTACTTCGCTTTGCCCAAAAACAGGCCAACCAGACTTTGCAAAAATTTTTATTAATTACATTGCTGATAAGAAAATGGTCGAGTCAAAATCTCTAAAACTATACTTATTCAGCTTTAGGAACCAGGGAGATTTTCACGAAGATTGTATCCAAAATATTTGTGATGAGCTGGTCAAACTACTTTCGCCAAAATACCTAGAGGTTATTGGCGAATTTACACCACGGGGCGGTATCGCGATATTCCCAATGGCCAGTTATCATAACGGAGACGACACTTTTGAAGACCTCTGGGAAGAACGTATGGAAGAATACGCCCCCGGGAAATACAGTATGGACCTCGCGAGACTCTATTAGGGGCTTCCTTGACAGTAAGAGTTATAATAGGTCTAATTTAATTAATTCAACCCATTGGAGTATGCATGTTTGGTCTCGGAGCTACAGAAATTATCGTTATCTTAGTGATCGTACTAGTTTTATTTGGGGGCAAGAAGCTTCCAGAATTAGGTCGGGGACTCGGCAAGGCCATCACAGGCTTTAAATCGGGCCTAAAAGAAGGAAACGAAGAAATCGGCGATAAACCGGTTGAAAATCCAAACGATAAGTCTAACGACAAACCATCTTAATCTTTTTTAGAGCAGGCACTAACTAGCGCCAATACCAGAGACTGGTCTTTAGAAACAGAATTCTTTATTTCAAATAACCGTCTTACTAAAAACTCGTAATCAAATTGAAGCTCTTTTCTTTCTAGTAAAATTTGGGCATAGCGAATCGTCCGGTCAATCAACTTTAAATTACTAGGCCTCACCCAAGTCATTATATTTCCTTCATAACGATTCATCCTACCCATTATCAAAGTAGATAATAGATTGAGGTGCATCTTGAGCATTAAATGCTTGCTCAGCAAATCCTGTCCATAGTCATGAATAAACTGAGACTCCCCTATTTGAAAAAAGACCCCACTCTCTTCTTCTTTGACTACAAATATTGCCGCTTCTTTTTCTAGCAGTTGCGATCTTCTTACTATTAGGTCTTTTCCGAAATCATATTTAAGAAGCTGTTTGGTATTCGCAATTCCTTCCAACTCCTGCCATTCAAGAGTTCGAGGGGCCCTGCCTAGTAGTTGCTCCCAGGCAGTTTCTGCGTTGGGGGAGTCGGAGAAATATAGATAGCAAAGTGAAGCAACTTGCTTAGCTGCTTGAACAGGCTCGAAAGGCCAAAGGCTAAAGGTTGGAGAGCGCTCGGTAGTGTCCGTCAGTACAGTAATTCCCAACTGCTGGGAACATTGATAGAGAATATGGCCACCTTTCTCATAATGATCAGATTCCTTTTCAATAAAAGGAATTAGAAAAGTGGGGTCAGTTGCATCAAAGAGCTCTCTAAGGTCAACCAATCTCTTATCAATATCACTATAGTCACTTGCCCATAATGAAATTCCAACAAATGCCATTAAAATAGTCGAGGCCTGCATGCGGGTGCTACCGGCAAGGGCCATAGGGCCCGTGGTCAAATTTACTTTTTTAATTTGTGGGTTACTTAAAACATCTTGAGAACGTTGTATTTTGGTGAGTTCTTGATCAGGGTTACAGTAGAGAAAGAAGGGTGGAAATTTTGATATTCTGGCGGCCTCTTCAGTTGCACCAATAACAAAAGGCGTTTCCCCCCCTTCGGTACAAGCTATCAATAAGTCATTTTTACCAAACTTCAAATCCTTCAGTTGCCTTGCACCGTACTCAGGATAATCTTCAAATTTTTCAATAGAAGAGATTAAGGCAATATCCCCTCCCGCCATAAATGAAACCAACTGATCGCTCTTAGGATTCTCCTGTCGCCAAAGTGTTTCCAGCGCCAATGACAAGCGGCCAGTAGCGCCACATCCGACTAAGAAAATCCTTCCGTTTCTTTCTCGGGTCTCTTCGACTGCTTCCCAAAGGTCTTTTAAACAGCTGCTCTTTTGAGAGAGTATGTTTAACATTTCCCGATCAACTTCTTTTAAAATCTCGACGCCTTTTTTTAAGTTTGTTTTTGCCAAACTTGATAAATCACGAGTAAGTGGGTGTGGGGTTTCAGTAGTAAGGTGCCCAAGTCGGAATTGTTCAACTACCGAAAGGAACATCTCCGGGCAATTTAAAAAAGTTTTGGAAGGTGAATTCACGCCTGCAGGTCTTTCTTCACTCTCTCTACGAGGTCGTCGAGACTATACGGTTTTTCAATTAAACCTTTGGCACCTTTTGCAATTAAGGCATCTTCACTAATATCGATATCGCCAGTCGCAAGATAAAAAAGCGGAACACCTGCTTCACTTGTCGTTAGCTTTTCTAAAAGCTCAATGCCTGTCATATCAGGCATAAAAGCATCTGAGATAATTACATCTATCTTTGTTTCGTTAATTATTTTGAGAGCGTCAGGTCCACCATTTACTACCTTGGTATTAAAACCTTCCATTTCGAAAACCTCTCCGCAAATTTCGGCCAGAGCTTCTTCGTCATCAACAACTAATACTGAAAATTGATCCCATTCCA
>JABGVH010000249.1 GCA_018646195.1 Halobacteriovoraceae bacterium | reverse complement strand
AATTTTCTTACTAGGAGAAGTGGCAGCAATCTTTATGGCCAAAGAAGAAATTGATCACTCAGGAAAAAGCTATAAGATTAGTAAAGAGGGTGGAGTCAACGAAGATGGTGTTAATGAAAACGAAGACCAGGCGCAAGCGCTAGAAAAAGAAAAGGAAGGTTACGAAGCCGTAGAGAAAAATGCAAAAATGCGAGGCGCACTTCAAGCTGCCGCTGCTGTGGCATTTTATACGGCCGGTGGAATTGCAGTCTATACAAGAACTCGACTAGAAGGTGAATTCCTTACTTGTGCCGCTACCATCAATACCCAAATCGGAACCACCGAAGGAGTTGCAAAGGCATGTACAGCCACCTGTATTACTGGATGCCTTGCCACTTATGCCTGCCCTAACCCTTTATCAGCCGTTGCCTGCGCCGCCTGTACGCCACAATGTACTTCTGCCTGTGAAATGCAGGGCAAAACCTGTCAGGCGTTACTTTCAGAAAAAGATGCCAAGCTTGGAAAATACAATATTGATGGCAAGCAAGCTTATACTTCAAAATTAAAATGGATCCTAGGCCAAACCGATGCGGCAATGTTATTTGCAGACAAAGCTACTGACGCTTTAGTTTGCCCAATACCAGCTCCTGGAGCAGCAACTGCAGCTAAGGCCAAGGGTGTCGCCGAGGAAACAAAAATCGTGGCCAACGACGCGACTAAAGAAACGGCCAAGGCAACAGCACTTGCTCTGCACGCGCAAGAAGCGGCTAATGTGGCCACCGCAGCTGCAACTGGCTTAAGAGCAAAATTAAAGGCAGGACAGACCCAACTTAAGGCAAGATGGTTAGCCTTTGAAGCTAAAAGGATCGCTTATAAAACGGCTAAGCTTGCAACTTCAATCACTGCCGAAGTTCTAGTGACTTTTCCTTATGTGATGGCCGCATTCAAAACCTTTCAACCTATTATGCCAGCGACAATCGCCCCATGTGACCTTTATATTTTGGATGAAGAAAAAGAAAAAGTCGCCTGCGAGCCTGCTGCTATGCTTGTTGAAAGCAATGGGCTCAAAGACATTCTTGCTCCCAAAAACTATAAAGATGGCCGACAACCTGCCAGAAAATATGCCCAACTTATGAACAATAACATGATGGGTAAAATCCTCTCCCAAGACATAAAAAAGGAATTTGAAAAACAAGGATTTGAGGAATTAAAAAGTGACTTTAATACAAATCTAAATTTTGGACAGATAATGGGACGAAAAATAAGCTCATTAAATCCTGTTGATGATTACTTTAATTACTATGAGAAACACCAATTTATCTCTGGTAAGAAGAGGTCGCTTTCTTTGAGTAAATATTACGAATTCAAAGATGCTTTTAGTCACATTCCTGGCCAAGAAAATGTCTCGAATGGACCAACCTCGATTGTAAGTATTTTGAAAAGCACCTTAATGTCAGGTGCCGAAAAAGGAATAGACCTTATTTTCCCAAAAGCAGAAGCTTTTAATGTTAGAGGACTAGGTATTGCTGCTGTTGGGATAGCCCTGGTAGTATTACTTATAGCCGGAACTGCCCCTTCTTGGGACACCTTTATGGGTGAACCTGGTGGACGCGCGGTCATATATTTCATCATGGCAGTTCTCTCGACAGCAGCGTCTTTTATGTCGTTTAAGGCAGCAAAAGATGCCGCAGATAATATTAAAGAACTAGACAGAATTATAAAGAAACTGAGAGGTTTCAAAGACGGTACTCAAACTGTTGCGACGAATGGCGGTGGTTTTCAAAATTTACCTATTTCTTCTATTATTGGATTGAACAATAGTCAGCCATTTGGAATTGGAGAAGATGGGACCGGAAAATTTCCCTGTGCTGCTACCGACAGTAAAGGGCAGTGTAAACGTATTGCGGCAATTGGAAACGATGTTCAATTTAGAGGCTTACCTGGAGCACTTCAAGGACCTGCTCTCGCCGCCTCCCGATTAGCTGACTCAATTCAAGGAAGTAACTCCTTAACAGGCTCAGGTTTCCAAGATGCAGAAAATTTAGGACAGCAACTTGCTCGATCCCGTGACACCTTTAATAAGTTACTCGATCAAAACAACAAGCTAGCAGGGAACAATAATCAAGTCCCTTTAGCATTAAAAGCGAGGGCCAGCGGGTTACTAAACAGCCTAAAGGCTAACGTGCTTAAGGCGCTAAAGAAGAACGGAACTTCTCCATCTAAAGCTGTCGCCGGAATATTTGGTGGTGGAACTAGAGGAATTTCAGCTGACATTCAAGATGATAACGAAGCGCTGACTGCGGCACCTGGACCAAATAATAATATTAAGGGAGCAAGCGCAAGTTTCAGTACTCCTAAGATTCCCTCTTTTGACTTTAAGTTAGAGGACGAGAAGAATTCTGCTGGTGACGGTATCTCCGACGGAAAATTGGGAGATGCTGCCGGAATTGAAGAGTACGAAGGAGCTGAAGGCAACGATATTATCGATGCTGAGAATGCCAATATTTTTGAAATTATTCATATTCGTTATTTAAAATCTGCCTATCCTCGTTTGCTAGACGAAGAGGCTAATAATTAAGAGCATTAAAAAAGGTTAGTTGCAATGGGAACATTTGCAAAACGAGCATTGACATTAATTTTAGTATTTTGCCTGATGCATGTTCAGTTAAGCGGTGCTATTGCAGAAATGTCTTTCATAAATGGTGCTTACGCTCAGTCCTCCCCTACATCAGAAAGTAACAATTCCGCTCCCGAAAAAAGTGCTGAGCAAGCTCAAGCTACTGGTGCTGCTGATTCCCAATTAAGTGGAGAAAACGCCGACATCATGGAAAAAGGCCAGCAAGCGGAAAAAGAAGCAATAGAGGGAAATAGTACAAATGAAACCACAGATGGAAAATTCCAAGCCGAAGGAAAATCTTCTTATATTACCCAGCAATATATTGCTCTTTTAACGATGATCGCTATTGCCTTTGTCGGTCTTCACCTACTCAAAAACTGTACTATAAAGACCGCCGACATTGTAGTAGGAGCAATCGGGGCGGTTGCTTTTATAGTTGGAGAGCTACTCTCCATTTTCACGGCAAAGGGTGAGTTAGATTTTGAAACGTTAAATTATAAGGTCCATAAAGATGGTAAAATTTCAGGGCTACAAGCGGCGGCAATTCAGGCTCAAATAGACTCCTATAAAGCCGCCCAAAAAGATGCTAAAACACGAATGGTTTTACAAGGAATCGCGACAGCAGCTTTTCTAGTAGCGACCATAATTGCCACTGCTCACACAATTGGTGAAAAAATTTCGGCAGCCACCATAACCGCTTTTCTAGCAGGGGGGGCGGCGGCTGAATTAACTTCCCTAGCTGCCGGAGTCTGCCTACCATGCGCCACCTTGATTGGAGAAATCGCTGCTGCAAAATGTACTTTGGGGTATGCAGCTTGTGTTCCCCCAGAAATTACTATTGCCTACGCCGCCAACTGCACCCCTATTATCTCTGGCTGTGCAGCTGCAATTAGTGCCGCCAATGTGATTTGGGGAAATTATCAAGTCCAACATGAATTAACCTATCCTTCGACTGCTAAATATCCAACGTTAACTGCCCTTTTAAAAGCGGTAGACCTCGCATTGGCCCCCTGTACAGCATCTTCACTCTGCCTTTCCTGGGCAGCTCCGATTCATGCTACTTTTATTCCCATGGCGGCTAGTCTCGAGTATTGGCACGGCGTAGCCCATGCCACCTGTGCCCCTACAACTGCAGTTTATAATAGTCCCAATAAATCATTACCAGAAGAGGCCAGATCCTATGCTGGACTTAACCAAGAACTAAAAAAGCTAGGGACTACGGAGACAAAGAAATACCAACGCGCAATCGCTTTCCTCAAAAGTAAAGAGAAAGAGCAGCAGAATGGAACTTCGACCTGCCAAGCTAATCTTGCTCAATCATCTGACAATATGGTCAACGGAAAAAAAGAATTTAAGCCAGTCGACTATATTAGTCGGCATATCAACCCAAAGATGCTGAATGCTCTGGCCTCTGGGAAGGCCATGCAAAAGAAGAAAATTAATCATCAAAAACTACCTATTGAGAAATATTTTGCTCCCCATCAGGTTCTTGGTGGCGTTTACCATATTAAAAACTCAACTCAAGTGGAAGTAGAAAAGCTATCCATTTCCCCTGAGATCAATAATGAAAAATTTCATCAATATATTGTTAAACGAGAACATATCCAGTTTTCCGATGGCAGGCTGAGTAGCCTTTCAATTGACCAATACGAGCAATTCAAAGGCCATTTTTCACCTCAACAAAATGTTGGACAATCTGTTGAATTAAATACTCTATTAGGTCAGGCAATGAGTAGGGGAATAGATCTCTTTGCACCACAAGCTGAAGCTGTGGCGCTAGGGACTTATGGTCTCGCAGCTGTCGCCATCGCCATTATCTTAGCACTAATTCCAGGTCAATGGCAGGTGATCGATAATTTTATTACTCAAGAGGCCCACCGTATTTGGGTTTGGGGTATCTTTACGGTCCTAACTGCCACAGCGACTAGCATGAGTAGTACCATCGTCGACGATATGCAAGCCAATATCGATGAGCTCGAAAAATTACTAGCTAAGCTTAAGTCTAAAAAAGATGGGGGAGAAACAACTCCTGGAAGTATTCCTACTCCTAAGTTAAAAGGTCCCGCAGGACCCCAGCTTATTCCTCCCACCCTGGCATTTGACATTGCAGAGGATGGTACAAATTTTCCTTGTCTAGAAAATAAAAATAGTGACGGAACCTGTCCGCCAATAGTCATCGACTCCAAAAAAATAGGAAACGAGATAGCCCAGGCTGATATTAACTTTAACGGTGCTGCAGCTCTGACAGACACCGCCAACAGACTTTCCCGCTTTGGAAATAACATACAAGGAAATGATAGCCTCTCCGGTAATGACTTAAATGATGCCGCTGGAGTTAATAGTAATAAAAGTGCTTTAAATGCCACTTTAGGAAAATTGACTAAAAAATTGGATGATATGAGACGGAGTGAAGGCAAAGACCCGGCTGACTTTAGGGCCAATCAAAACGCCCTCCTCAACCAACTTAAGGCCGCCACTATCAGAACATTGCAGAAGAAAGGTTTATCTCCTAGAAAGGCACTCGCCGGTATTGGTGGAGTTCCTGAAAGTGCTCTCAAAGAGGGTGGAGACGAAGTACCCAAAGGAAATCGGCTCGGCGGTAAAAGCTTAGGTGCAACCTTTAAGGTACCTAATTTTGGCAAACTAAACTTCAAAGCTCCAAAGTTCAAAGCTCCAAAAATTAAAGGCCTTGATGCCGTCGCTCAATTAGAAGCAGACAATAATACAGTGAAGGCGCTAGAGGGATATGAAGAAACCAAGGCCTCAGACATTGTCGAAGATTCGGGGGCCAGCATTTGGCAAATTCTCAATTTTCGCTACAAAAAGTCCGCTTACCCTAGGCTCTTCAAAAAGAAAAAGAAGGATTAATGATGAAATTAGCTCTAGTTATTTTTTCATTCTTTATTATTTCGCCCATTTTTGGACAAAGCCAAATGTCCAAGTTGAATATACCGGATGCTCAAAAAGAAGCCGATAAGGCAATGGCCGAAGTTCTCAAAGATGTCCCAGAAAGCGCTAAAAACTCTCCATGCACAAAAGCCAAGAAAAAAATATGCCCAATCAAAAAATTTCCAGGTTTAAAACAGAACGACTGCTTAAGTAAAAATTTTAAAAAACTGCCTGGTAATTGCCAACAGTTGATTTCTAATATTCAAACAAAAGAAGAACTCTGTGGAAAAGACATACGGAAATTTTGTGGCACAGGTAAGGTTAAGTATACCGGTAAAGAAACCTTTCAAGAAAGAATCATGAAAGGTAATAATTGCTATCAAAAAAATATTAAGAACTATAACCCGAAATGTAAGGCCTTTATTGAGAAAGTTTCGTATCGAAATGAAGGCCCTAAAAATAGCAATAAAAATGGTGTTCAGACAATACCAAATTGAAATAAGAAAATTGCCGCCTTCGTGAATGTGGGGTTTGCGGAGAACTGGTCACACCAGGGCAGTTGATTAAAGAGGGTCGACTTGTGGGGAGTCGGCCCTCCTTATCAAATCAGGGGAATAAATGAAAAGTCTAACAAGACAGTTTGTGACATTACTTTTAACCTTCACTCTGCTACATATT
>JABGVH010000194.1 GCA_018646195.1 Halobacteriovoraceae bacterium | reverse complement strand
TTTGTTTGGCCATATCGGTATTTTCAAAAAATTTATTGATTCTTTGGTCAGCCAATACTTTTGTATAGAAAATGTCTACAGCCGCGTTAACAGCGTCTCGACCGCCTAATTTCTCAAATAATGTACTCATAGATTCTCCTTATAGCATACCTAGTTAATTTCATAGAAGTTTATAGGAATTGTGATTAGACTAACAGATTATTTTTTTGAAAAACTGATTAGTATCAGCTTTTCTTTTTTTTCTTTTTCTTGGCCGTAGGTTTTTTCTTAGTAGCCGCCTTCTTAGCTGTTTTACTAACCTTTTTGGCGGCTTTCTTAGCTGTTTTAGTAACTTTTTTAGCAGCTTTCTTGGCGTTTTTTGTGGCCTTCTTGGCAGCTTTTTTTACTGTCTTAGCGACTTTTTTTGCGGTTTTCTGGGCGCCATTTTTCTTAATTTTTTCAGTCGCTTTTTTGACTTTCTGGACTGCTTCTTTTACTGGGGCTTCATATTTTTTAATTACTACTGAAGAAGTCATAAATTTGTCTTGAGCTGAGTCAGTTAATTTCTTTACTTCACTGACTAGCTGAGCGTAAAAACCTAAAATAATCTTTTTCTGAATATTTGCCTTGTCATATTTATCTTTAAAAGTTTTTGAAAGTTGATGATACTTTTCTTCGTTCAACCCTTTAATTTGTTCGAGTAGTTTGAGACATTTTTCTCTAAAATCGCCTTTGGCCTTTTGTTTATTCTTTTTTTTCTTAGAATCTTTGTCTTGAAGGAAAGCTGGTATTGCCATTGGTTTCTCCATCTCATTTTGTTAGGCATTATTTAATAATTTTATGCGATTTTGGTTTGAACATCAATAAGTCCTTGATAATACATTAACCTAGAGGAGTTCTCAGTTTAGAACTACACAATTTTAGGTATTTAGAATGACTTTTTAATGGCCTGAGCCTATTATTGTTAGGAAAATTTAACCCCCTCCAAAGAGGAAAATATGAAAAAACATAATGTATATGGAATAGGAAATGCCTTAGTAGATATAGAAATTGAGGTAGAGCCTCAGTTCTTAGATAAGGCCAATATAGATAAGGGCGTTATGACACTTGTGGACCAAGACAGGCAAACTGAGCTGCTCGAACAAATACGTGGTCTTCAACATTCTCGTTCTTGTGGTGGAAGTGCCGCCAATACAATTATAGCCGTTTCTCAATTCGGTGGAAGTAGCTTTTATTCTTGTAAAGTAGCTAACGACGAAAGCGGAGATTTTTATTATACCGACCTTGTTGAAAATGGTGTCAAAACCAATCTTGGTTCAGAACGTGAAAATGGAGACACAGGGAAGTGCATGGTTTTTATTACTCCTGATGCAGATAGAACGATGAATACTTTTTTGGGCATTACATCCAATTTTTCAAACTTGGAGCTAGTTGAAAGTGAGATAACTAATAGTGAGTACTTATATATTGAAGGCTATCTGGTAACCTCCCCAACGGGAAAAAGTGCCGCGATTCAGGCCAAAAAAATTGCTGAAGAATCAGGAGTAAAAACTTCTATAACTTTTTCTGACCCAGGCATGGTAACGCATTTTAAAGAAGGGCTAGATGAAATGATTGGCGAAGGTGTTGACATGCTTTTTTGTAATGAGAGCGAGGCCCTTGGTTTCACCGGAAAAGATAACGTAGCAGAAGCTGCAAAAGAATTAAAAAAAATAGCGAAGGCCTTTGCTATTACTCTAGGACCTAAAGGGGCCTATCTTTTTGATGGTGAAAAGGAAATTGATGTCATAACTGGCCAAGTTAAGGCAGTTGACACCAATGGTGCAGGGGATCTTTTTGCAGGGGCCTTTTTGTATTCCATAACCCATGGACATAGTTTTGGTGAGGCGGGAAGGCTTGCTTGTGCAGCTTCTTCTAAACTGGTGACACAATTTGGTGCTAGACTACAAAAAAACCAAGCTACAGATCTATTAAAAAATCTCTTTTAAAAAACAGGATACTTATGAGTGCCGAATATCTTTCTATCAAAAAAATCTTAAGCCAGCCTATTATTGATTGCGACGCCGAAATCAAGGGGTGGGTCCGTAGTGTTCGAAAATCTAAAAAGTTTTCATTTATTGTGCTAAACGATGGTTCATGTCAGGCCACTTTGCAGATTATTGCGGATGCTACAATTGATGATTACGAAAACATTTCGACTATGCTAGCGGGGACCTGTGTTTCTATTGTGGGGAAGCTGGTAGAAAGTGGAGGAAAAGGCCAGAAAGTAGAAATGCAGGCCAGCCAGGTAGAAATCGTTGGCAAAGTAGATGCTAGTTACCCTTTGCAAAAAAAGGCCACGTCATTAGAATATTTACGTGAGCAGGCCCATCTCAGGCCTAGGAGTAATTTATTTGGCGCTATATTTAGAATACGTCATCATATGTCGATGGCCACTCACCGTTTTTTTGGTGATCAAGAATTCTATTATTTGCATTCTCCAATTCTTACAGCTGTAGATGCTGAAGGGGCCGGAGAGATGTTTAATGTAACTTCTCTTAATTTAAACAATTTACCAATGAAGAAAGATGGAAAGGTAGATTTTGCTAAAGACTATTTCGGGAAACCGGCCAATCTTTGTGTGACAGGCCAATTAGAAGCAGAATGTTTCGCACTAGGAATGGGCAAGGTCTATACTTTTGGTCCTACTTTCAGGGCCGAAAATTCAAATACTCCACGGCATTTGTCGGAATTTTGGATGATCGAACCGGAAGTCGCGTTTATGGACCTTGAAGGCAACGCAAAGCTTGCGGCTGATTATATTAAGTATTTAATTAATTATACTTTTGAACATTGTCCCGACGAACTCGAAGCCTTGTCAAACTACCATAAATTTAATGCTAAACAAAATGGAGAAGAGTTCGTTGATCACTTAACAGTTTTAGATAAGGTTCGAAAATCTGAATTTGAACGTATTACTTATACCGAAGCTATAAAGATTTTAGCAGCAGCGAAACACGAATTTGAATTCAAACCTGACTGGGGAGTTGAGCTTCAGACAGAACATGAACGCTTTCTGGCCGAAGTGCACTTCAAAGGCCCTGTAACTGTCACCGACTATCCAAAAGACTTTAAGGCCTTTTATATGAAGCAAAATGACGATGGGAAAACAGTAAGAGCAATGGATGTACTTGTTCCTGGGGTTGGAGAAATTATTGGAGGGTCTCAAAGGGAAGAAGACTTTGAAAAACTTTCGGCAAGAATTGAAGAAGACGGAATGAGCAAGAACCCACTTTGGTGGTATTTAGAATTGCGGAAATTTGGTTCTGCCCCTCACTCAGGTTTTGGCCTAGGGTTTGAGCGTGCTATTCGTTATATTACCGGAATGAAAAACATTAGAGATGTAATTGCCTTTCCACGAACTCCACAAAACTGTGATTTTTAATATGAAAAAAACATTATTTTTAATTTTCTTTCTTATCTCCTCTTGTACAAATAATCGCTACAAAGACCATATCGCTAACAAGAAACCTCGGGTAATAAAAAATAAAAACTATTGCCTAACGAAATTGCGACGAAGCGGAAAAGCAATAAAAGTATTTTATAAAAAAAAGGATTTAAAGGCCTGCCAATTTTTAAAAAATATCGAAACGGATTTTTGTGAGTCAACTAAAAGGCGAATTCATAAAGGAGCGAGAAATCATCTCCGAAATCAAGCCGCCAAGCTAGGCGCCACAGCAATTTGGATTCCTCTACCTTTAAAAGTCAATAAATATCAAAGAATTCAGGCAAAGGCCTTTGGTTGTCTCTAGAGCTTTTTACCTAGCTGGGGATTAATTTTATTATGTTATACTGGACAATAACAGTAGGCGTAATGAAGTCATTTCTAATATTACAATTCTTTCTATTTTCCACCAATTGCTTTGGGCAATGCCAAGCATGCTATAAAAAAGCATCGACTGTACCTAATAAGCTTTTTGAAACAGCTAGGTGTAATTTAAAACCAAGATGCCAAGCTGCAATAGGCAAGGTACAAAAGGCCAGAGTTGCAGTAAAGAATGCAGCGAAGAAGGGTAATCCAAAGGCCTTATTTATGATGGGGCATTGGAGCCTCTATGGGCATCATGGAGTTGAACAAAATAAAGTAAAGGCCTTCCATTTCTTTCATAAAGCAGCACTTAAAGAGCTTGCGCAGGCAGAACATGAAACAGGCATGTGTTATGAATTTGGTTATGGGGTTAAGGTGGATTTTTCAAAGGCCGAAAAATGGTACAGGTTAGCAAACGCTCACAACGATATAAGGGCCAAAATTAGCCTAGGAAGAATCAAAATAAAAAAGTTAAAAAATGAAAAATAGTTTTAGATACCACATTATTTTCGCAATGGTAGTGATTAGTTTGAATAGTCACGCCAGACACCAGCCTATCCTGGAGGGGTTAGATTTCATTGGAAAACCAGAACTAATATTTAAATCATCTATTCCTCCTTGTCCCGTTTACGGAGTCGATGGGGAAATGATTGATACAAAGAAGTGCAGGCCGGCAGGTTTCTCCTGTAATTTTTATGACAAATGCATCTCTAAATTAATTGATTGTGAGGGACAAGAGAAAAATTATTTTACAAATTATGGGTTAAAATATTGCAATATTTTTAAAAGAAAACTCTATATGAACACTGGAGTTACCGACACCACTCGCTTGTGGATACGATGTACAATGAAGTGTCTTCAAAGCAGTATTCTGAAAAACTACCGAGAGACTGATTATATTAACTCGCTAATGGAAGAAACCCAGCAAGCGAAATGCTCCAGGTACTACAAAGATGCATTTGATAGCCATCCAGATTGCTATACCAATAGCGGTCTTTGCTTTTTGATGCCACCCACTCAGCAAACAAGAATCGCTTTAGCGGTAGACACAGATGATTTATTCAGTGAAGAAAGTAAAGCTCAAATTAAAGAGGTCTTCGCAAATTGTGCTAATGATTTACTTGATTATGCAGATGGAGAAGAAACTTTGCCCCCGAATATTCTAAAAGTTCTCGATCTTCAGGGTCACGAGGCTGCCTATGAGTACTGCGAATTAGAAAACCTAAACTCGGAGGAGAAAGACCCTTGCTTTAAGTTAAGAAATAAAGTTACTAATTATCTAGATGTGTGCATTTAGTTTAAAAGCCTACGATGGTGCCACCGAATCCCATTTGAATCCCATTACTATAATTAGCAGGAGGCAGGTAAGAGCCTGTAGGAGATAGGAAATTGCCTCCCAGTGAGTTCCCGAATTGGTAGTTTCCACTTTTACCTATAACTGGCAGATTCATAAAGCCCCAGCTTTGGCCATAGGTGGTTTTTCTTTTTGAAACGAATTTTTTAACTCCTGTTACTTCATCTTCACTTTCTTTAGTATTTCTTCTTTTCCAGTAGGGGATATATTCACCATCTCCGTCGTCATCATCTCCGAGGGATCCAGGAGAGGCGATCTTTCTTCCTGTAGTAGGGTCTATTTCAGGGCCATTGGCCAATGGCCCGGGGTCTACCTTGTCCCCAAATTTTTTACAGAAATCATTAAGCTCTTTCTTCTGGGCCGAAATCATATAACAAGTTTTTGCTAATCCCGGCTTTTCTGCATCGGCCAAGGCCTTGTCCTTATAGCTATTTATTTCTCCTAGAATTTGATCGGCTGAATCTAATAAATTAAAAACGGTAGGAGTTTTTCTGCCTGCTCCATAACAACCGGGAGATTCACTCCTTTTAAGGGAATTTTTACAGCTCTCACTTGTTAGTTCAGTAATTGCGAGTTGCTTTAACCTTTCTAGGTCTTTGAATAGCTTGTTATCATAGATACCCTTAATATCTTTCTGTATTAAGGCCAGTTTTTCCTTCTGTGCTGCCATTAGCGCTTTTGGCGCTTTACTGCTTGTCATCAACTCTAAGAATTTCCCTAAATCTGCACCGACTGAAGTCTTACCATCTGCTGATTTTTCAAATATTTTCCAATTAGCGCATTCTGCATTTTTGGCCTCTTTGCAGAGAAGATTTTTAATTTCTTGAATTTTGTTAAAAGCAAATAACATTTTATCATTCTCTGTTCGGTCATCTTTCTTTCCATAAAATTTATCACTTGTTAGGCCTTCTCCAATTTTTAAGCGGCTCCAAGCCGGATTTTTTAATATATCGGTAAACTTCCCGTAGATCGATTTATTACCAGCACTTAATCCTCTAGCGTCAATAAATCTAAGTGTCAGGGCATTATTTCCTGAAACAACTTTGGAGGAATAGGAGTCATTAGTACTGGTGTTGCGAATCCCTCGGCTAAAATCAAGCAGGGACATTTCATTTTTACCATAGGCAATCCCTCTTAGGACACCTCGGTTTAAGTCAGGTATTTCCATCGAGAATGCAACTTTAGAGACACCATTGATAAAGTTGGCACCTCTTTGCTTTATTCCTTCTGCCGCCCTATGTGCCTTGTCGCTTAATTCACATCCATTTCCAATTCCTAGGTAATAATTTTTTTGGCATTTATTGTATTCTACTAGCTCTGCCTCCATCACCACGACTTGGCTCTTTACCGCACTTTGAAACTCTTTAAACTCAGGGTTTTCATAAATTTTATCGGCACCAAGATCGGCCGGAAGACTAGTCGTTAAAATGTTTTGATAGGCTTCAACGTCATTTCTCCAGGAGTCATTCCAGGAAGGCTTCCACTCCACTATATCTTTAGTCGATGGGTCATCAACACCAGACATAGCACTTTTCTTTAATAGAAGGAGGAAGGCCTTTACAGAGGTTTGTACATTTTTTGCATCTTCTCCAGAACCGGTTAGGTGATTACAGAGAATTTTATTTTTCTCAGACATTTGTTTCCCACACTTAGAAACTAAATGAGTGTAGTAACGGTCCCTTGCTTCTTCTTGATTTCCTGTTGTTTGAAAATAGTAAAACTCTGACTTTATGCCTTTAGCTGAATCTAAGATAGCTTTTTCAGGTTCCATCCTAACTATTTCTGATTGTAAGCTAGAAAGCATCTGATTCATCGAGGCCATTTTTCCTACTGCCTTGGCGTCTTCTTCGAATTTCTTTAATTTTAATCTAAAATTATTATAGCGGGCCTTGGCACTTTTCCCTGCAAATTCCTGAGTGACCTTTAGGTAACCTTCGGTTAGTTCCTCTACTTTTTTCTCATTTTTGAGTTCTTCTGGTCTTGTTACTTCGAGACGGCCTTTAGGGTCTCCAAGTACCTTTCTTTCGGCAAATTCTTTTACTTTTGCGGCGAATGCAATCCTTAAATTTTCAATCTTGGCGTGCTCAGCTGCCGTTAAGGTCGTTTTAGGATTCCCTTTATCGTCTAATAGAATGGCATTATAAGCGGCACCATAAATTTCACGAAGTTTTGAAAGGTCTCCTCTCGGTCGCTCTGCTTCAGGGAGCGCCTTTTCTCTGGCAGTTAACTCGAAAGTATTGGCCTTTTCAAAGTCAGTGACTTCTGCCGCACTTTGATCGAAATCATAAGCAGTCGGGAACTCTTCATCTGAAAAATTTTCTTTTAGGAAGCTTTGATAGCTACTGTTAATTTCTGTTAGACCTTCTAGGATAAGTAGCTTTGCCATTTCTGCGTCGTGTTCTTTTTGCATCTCAAAGAGTGATTTTAAAGGTTCTCCACCTTTGAGTTTTGCCTGCTCTAGCTGGATAGTTGTAAGGTCACTTTTGCGCTGATCACAAGTAGCTGTGGCAGCTGCAGAAGTATTAATAGCAATCCACAGCAGGATTGATGCCTTTAGCAGGCTTCTATAAAGTGGCGGGTAACAGGTCAGTTTCATAGCAGCGGCCCTTATTAGTTGATATGCTATAAGTTTACTGTAGCTTTTCGGTCAGATAGCGGCTTCTCTTGATTATTTTGAGCGGTCTCTTCAACTTGTTGATATTACTACAGCTTAATCATTTAATTGGGGATCTTATTAGAGAACTGTCTAAAGTTTGGTGACTAATAATTGGGCCCTTTTGTTACCAACAAAATGGATTATCAAAGACCTACAAAACAAGTTTAATGCTTCCCCAAAACAGATAGTTAGGAGAGAATAGGGCTAGACGTTATGAATGGCCTTATTTTGAATGGGGATTATGGAACGGAAAGTTGCTTATATAGGTAAAGACAATCGCTATTTTACTTCCATTAAAAGGGAGCTCGATGATCTTTATGGTGATCAAGATACCTTCAAATTTTTTGAAATTTGGGAAGAAGCCGAAGGCTCGTATAAAAACTTTTTGAAGAAAATATTAAAAGAAAACCCCGCAATAATTTTTATAGATTATACCTATAATACAGAAGATATGATTCGCCTTGGCTCTATACTGCGATCCCTCAATGACACTAAAAAAATTGCCTTAGTAGGATTACTTAATCCTTTAGAGACTGCTGAAAAAAGAAAAGATTTTGTGACCCGTATTGGCCAGAGTGGTGTGCTTGTAAATCAGATTAAAATGGGGGGAGACCCTCACGACGCCGTGTATGACGGATATGCCTTGGCCTTCCCAAGTACAGTTAAAGAACCTGGCTTTGTTACTGTTAAAAGTAAAGATGGTATACCGTCAAAGCTAGGCGAAATAGTCCGTATCAATTCTATTTCGCCAGAAGATATTGTTATCGAAACGAATATCCCTTTTGAAGTGAATGAAATTATAAGCCTTAATACCCATATTCCAGAAGATGCGCTTGAGTCAAAACAATTTATTGTTGAGGCGATTCAGCAAGGTAATAATTATTATAACTCTCTCTATAGAGTAAAGTTGAGACCATGTTATCTCGACTTAGTAGAGGAAGTTGGTGCAGGAGATCAGCTCGAGCAGGCCAGAGTGGTGGATGAAAAGCAAAAAAGAGAGGCCGCTTTAAAAGAGTCTGCGATTCCGGCCTTTATCAATTGGGTTCGAATGGCGTCAGTAGAGTCTACTTCGAAAGATCTTAAGGTTCTCTGTGTAGACAGAGAAGTTTCTATTCTCGATCAAGTAGAACAATGGATTGGCGAATTTGATTATTGCGTAAGACTGCAATCCTGTTTAGAAGAAGAAGATCCGCATATCGAATTGTACAGACCGCATATTATCACCTTCGTAATGGAGGAAGTGCCTCTGCCCCCTGAACCAGATCCTGCTAAACCCAATGAGAAAATTGAACCGATTGATCCACTCTTATATAACTCGATGGAGTCCCTGCAAAGGTTAGTAGATCAACTTAGCTCCTTAGGTGCATTGCAAACTGTAATTGTAGTTTTTAATGCTCAAGGTAAATCATCGCAAGACCTACAAACTGCTTTTAATTATCCGAAAATGGTCGCCCATCAAGAAGCTTTTTCTTATACAACTTTACTAGGGCTGACCGACATTTATAAATCCACAAACCCCAATTTATTTGCTGCTACCCCTGGACGCTTTTTTATTGCCAAAGATTCGGAGTATTCTAATGCTATATTTTGGGAGCCGATTAAAATTTTTGTCATCAACGAAGTTCATATTGATTTTGAGTGTGAAAGAGATTTGCCCTTAAACGCTACTTATATTTTAGATCAGCCAACCCAGATGGCTGTTTCCACTGTGGCCCATAAAGAATCTAGTCCCTATAATAATCAGGACGGGATGTTTTATTCTTTAATCCATTCTATGGAGAGGGAGAGTCGTAAAACTCTTCGCTCACATTTGATTAAAAACAAAACTTAGCTTCTATTAATTTTCAAATTGAAGTTGACCTCGGTAAGTACCCGGTACTTTGGTATTGCTGCGCAGGGCTGCACCTTAGTAGTAGCGCTTTCACAAAAATGCTATTGTCACGGTGCGTTTGACACGGTCAAAGTGGGCCAGGTATACCTTATTATCAAAAAAAACTATTGATTTTACTAGGACACATTGGAGGGCCGAAATGGCGGAGATTATCAAAAATTATATTGATGGAACCTGGGTTAGCTCAAAGACAGAAGACACATTTGATATTCACAACCCGGCGACAGACCAATTGATAGGCAAAACTCCACTTGGTCTAGCTAGCGATGTTGATGCTGCTGTTAGTTCTGCAAAGAAAGCTTTTAATTCTTGGAGAAAAACTCCAGTCATAGAGAGAGTTCAACCTCTTTTTAAATTAAAAGGATTGCTTGATTTACATAAAGAAGAAATCGCAACCTTAATCGTGAAAGAGCATGGCAAAACATACAAAGAAGCGTTAGGAGATATTCTTCGTGGAATTCAAATGGTAGAAGTCGCTACAGGTATGCCTCGCTTGATGATGGGTGAAAGCCTAACAGACATTGCAGCGGGGATCGATTGTACTTCAACGCGAAGACCGATGGGTGTTTTTGCAGGTATTACTCCTTTTAATTTCCCCGCTATGGTTCCATTTTGGTTTTGGCCATTTGCGGTTGCCTCGGGAAATACATATATACTAAAACCTAGTGAGAGAGTTCCTCTCACCCAAGTAAAAATATTTGAATTGATTGCTCAGGCCGGTTTCCCTAAAGGGGTTATCAATATGGTTCATGGTGGGAAGGAAGTTGTTAATGCTCTTTGTGACCATCCCGAGATTGAGGGGCTTAATTTTGTTGGCTCGACCCCAATTGCAAAACACGTTTTCACACGTGGTTCGGCCTGTGGAAAACGAGTTCAAGCTCTTGGTGGCGCCAAAAACTTTATGGTGGTTCTTCCCGATGCAGTTATTGATCAGTCTGTTAGGGCCATGGTTGATTCTTGCTACGGCTGTGCCGGTGAAAGGTGCCTTGCGGGCTCAGTACTAGTTTCAGTAGGGGATGCCTATGGAAAAGTTAAAGAACAAGTTTTAAAGGAAGTACAAAAAGTAAGAGTGGGAGATGGTCTAAGACCTGAAACTACTTTGGGCCCAGTAATCTCAAAATCTGCAAGAGATAGAATTTCTGCTGATATTAATACTGCCATTTCCGAAGGGGCCGAGTTATTGGTCGACGGGAGAGGCATTAAAGTAGAAGGAAACGAAAATGGGTATTTTTTAGGGCCAACAGTTTTAGACAAAGTGAAACCAGGCACTCTCATGGCCGAGAAAGAAATATTTGGCCCTGTCATCGGCCTTATGCAGGTTGATACGATGGACGATGCTATTGAACTCCTAAATGGCTCTGAATATGCCAATACAACTTCACTTTTTACCACCAATGGTGGAGCTGCGAGAAAATTTTTAGATGAAGTCGCTCCTTCGATGGTGGGGATTAACCTCGGTGTACCTGCTCCAATGGCCTTCTTTTCCTTTGGCGGAAGCAAGGCATCTTTCTTTGGTGATATTAAAGTACATGGCGGAAGCGCAGTTGAGTTTTTCACCGAGAAGCATACATCGATGGTTCGCTGGTATGAAGAAGGGATTGAAGCTGCGGTTTGCCCGATTTGGAAAGAAGATTAATAAAATTTAAGAGAGGAATATAATGAGCAAAATTTTAATTAAGAATGGACATATTTGGAGTGCCTGTGATGACTTCGTTGGCGACATTTTAGTTGTTGACGATAAAATTGCAGCTATCGGAAAAAATCTTAGTGAGAACTATTCTGCTGATGAAGTTATTGATGCTGATGGGCTCTATGTTTTTCCTGGAGGAATAGATGCCCACACCCATATGGAATTAGGTTTTATGGGTACTCAGAGTGCAGACGACTTTGAAACGGGGACATTAGCAGGTTTCCACGGTGGTACGACTTCAATTATAGATTTTGCAATACAAACTCAGGGCGACTCTCTCGCCGCCTGTTTGAATACCTGGCATGAGAAGGCCGCAAAGGCAGTAGGCGACTATGCTTTTCACTGTGCTGTGACTGATTACAATGAAAAAACTGCCAAGGAAATACCAGAATTAATAAAGAATGGAATTACTTCTTTTAAGACATTTATGGCCTATAAAGGGGCCCTGATGATTGACGACCGAATGATGATGGGTCTACTTAAAACAGTACGTCAACATGGAGGACTAGTCTCTGTCCATGCTGAGAACGGCGATATTGTTGATGCCATGGTAGAGGAATATAAAAAAGCAGGAACGTTATCACCTAAGTATCACGCTCTTGCCCACCCTCCAGAGGCCGAGGCAGAAGCAGCAGGAAGGATAATGGACCTTGCCCATTATAACGATGCTCCAATTTACCTGGTGCATACCTCTTGCAAAGAGGCCCTTGCAAAAGTTCAACAAAATTTCTTAAGAGAGCAAAGAATTTTAGTAGAAACATGCTCCCAGTATCTTTTATTAGATGATTCCTGTTATGAAGAACCTGATTTCCAAGGTGCTAAATATGTAATGTCGCCTCCAATCAGAAAAAAGAAGGACCAAAAGGCACTATGGCATGCATTACAATGTGGCCATATTGATACCATTGCCACTGACCATTGCCCTTTTAATCTCTGTGGCCAAAAAGATATGGGGAAGGATGATTTTTCTCGTATCCCTAATGGAGCAGCTGGCGTTGGTCACCGACTAGAATTAATTTTTTCAGAAGGTGTGAAGAAAGAGCGAATTACAATGAATCGATTCGTTGAAGTAATGTCTACCAATCCTGCAAATATTTTTGGTATGGATAAAAAAGGTTCTCTCGCAATTGGCAAAGATGCCGACATCGTTCTTCTTGATCCAAATGAGAAGCATACTATTAGCGCCAAAACACACCATCATAATGTAGACAGTTCAATTTATGAAGGCTGGGAGCTTACAGGACGAGTTAAAACTGTTCTTTCACGTGGACGGGTTGTAGTTCGAGACAACAAGGCAGATCAAATCAAGAAGGGAAGTGGTCTCTTTCAAAAAAGAAAAGCGTTTAATTTTAGTTATTAAATATAAATCTAAGGAGAAGTATCATGGCACGTAATGTGAAATGTGGAATTATTCAGTTGGCCAATAAAGTAGACACCGAACGTCCTTGTGAAGAGCATAGACTAGGAATGATTGAGGCACATATGCCTTATATTGAAGAGGCTGCAAAAAATGGAGTAAAGATACTCTGTTTCCAGGAAGTATTCACGGGTCCTTATTTCTGTCCCTCACAAGATAGCAAATGGTACGGTCTTGCGGAAAAAATTCCTGCTGGGCCAACCACTCAAAAAATGATGGAACTGGCCAAGAAGCATGAGATGGTTATTGTCGTTCCTATCTATGAAGAAGAAATGCCGGGAGTTTACTATAACACGGCGGCGGTAATTGATGCTGATGGCAGTTACTTAGGGAAATATCGTAAGAATCATATTCCTCAAGTCGCAGGTTTTTGGGAAAAGTTTTTCTTTAAGCCAGGTAATACAAATTACCCTGTTTTTGAAACAAAGTACGCCAAAGTTGGTGTTTATATTTGTTATGACCGACATTTCCCTGATGGCGCCCGTTGCCTTGGTTTAAGTGGAGCTGAAATTGTTTTTAATCCATCTGCTACCGTGGCCGGTCTTTCTGAATACCTTTGGAAACTAGAGCAACCTGCCCATGCTGTCGCCAATGGATATTTTATAGCAGCTATTAATAGAGTCGGAACAGAAGCACCTTGGAACATAGGTGAATTTTATGGTCAGTCTTATTTTTGCAATCCTCGCGGTCAAATTATAGCAGAAGGCTCAAGAGACCAAGATGAATTGGTCACTGCTGATTTAGATCTTGATATGATCAAGGAAGTGCGAGACCTATGGCAATTTTATCGCGATCGACGTCCAGAAACTTATACTCAGTTGACGGATTTAAACGAAAGATAGGGCGGAATGGTCATGCAACAAAAAGAAAAGATTATAGGACAAAGGCATTCCTTTCTCTACCCTACGAAGGTTCCTTACTATAGGGACCCAGTTCACTTAGTTAAGGCATCTGGGAATTATGTTTGGGATGATAGTGGCACCAAATACCTCGATGTAATTGGTGGAATCGTTTCAATTTCCGTAGGCCATAACCATCCTCGTATTAAAAAGAAAATGCTTGAAATGCTCGAGCGAGATGCTATCCAACACACAACCTACCTTTACTTGTCAGAATATATGGCAAATCTCGCAGAAAAATTAGCAGAGGTGGCCCCTGGAGATCTCAAAAAATGTTATTTTACCAACTCCGGTTCTGAAGCTAATGAAATGGCAATTTTAACTGCCAGGCAATCGACCGGTGAAGATATGGTGGTTGCCTTACGGCATGGTTACCATGGCGGAACAAGTACGCCACTTGGCCTTTGTGGCCATAGTACTTGGAAGTTTAGAGGGGTACCCCAGACTGGAATAACCCATGCTAAAGCTCCTTACTGCTATAGATGTCCTTACAGTAAGACACCTGAAAATTGCTCTTTGGAATGCGCTAATGACGTAAAAGAGGTCATCGAGACAACGACTAGTGGAAAAATAGCGGCCATGATAGTTGAACCTATC
The DNA here is from genome assembly GCA_018646195.1 of Halobacteriovoraceae bacterium. GTDB lineage: Bacteria > Bdellovibrionota > Bacteriovoracia > Bacteriovoracales > Bacteriovoracaceae > JABGVH01. Next base: position 5,465 of record JABGVH010000194.1, on the reverse strand, counting down.
TTAGGTGTTGGTGGATTTATAGATCCTCCCGCTGAATATCACCGCGAAATCTTCAAAATTGTAAAAAATGCTGGGGGATTATATATCTCAGATGAAGTTCAAACTGGCGTTGGACGAACAGGTAAAAACTTTTTTGCAATAGCAGATTCTGGAGTTAATCCAGATATCATTACCATGGCCAAAGGAATTGGCAATGGCGCACCAGTTGGAGCTGTTATTACAAAAGAAGAGCATGCAGAGTCCTTAAAAGGGAAGCTACACTTCAATACTTTTGGTGGTGACCCGTATCAGGCGATGCAGGCGGCAGAAGTAATCGACATTATCGCAGAAGAAGAATTGATAAAAAATGCCGAAATCCAAGGTAATTATTTGCGCGAAGGTTTTGAAGAACTGCAAAAAGATTTTCCTATTATTGGTGATATTAGAGGTCGTGGACTACTGATAGGGCTTGAATTAGTAAAAGATCAAATAACAAAAGAACCGGCCTCTGCTGAAACCGCCGAATTAATGGAAAAAGCTAAAGATCAAAACTTGTTAATAGGAAAGGGGGGGTTGTATGGAAATGTTGTACGCCTGGCCCCATCTCTTTCAATAGGAAAGAATGAGTGCGACGAGCTTTTAACAGGTATGCGTAAGGCATTCGAATGTATAACTAAGTAGGAATATTTGTGAGTGATTTAAGTAATGAAGATTTAGCCCCGGTACCAGTAGAGAAACGAACCTGGAACTCCCTTAACTATTTTTCTCTCTGGGTTGGAATGGCGGTTTGCATACCTTCTTATATGATAGCTGCCAGCCTTATCTCAGCAGGAATGAGTTTATGGCAAGCAGTGGCCTGTGTGTTTCTAGGTAATCTAATTGTCTTAGTGCCAATGCTTCTGAATGGAAAGGTTGGTGCTAAGTATGGAATACCTTATCCTGTATATGCCCGAGCAAGCTTCGGTATATTAGGTTCAAATATTCCTGCATTATTACGTGCAATTGTCGCTTGTGGATGGTTTGGAATTCAATCGTGGATTGGAGGAATGGCAGTAATGGCGGTAGTCGCAACTTTCTGGCCTGGATTTTTAGAAATTCCAAATATCTTTCCTGCCTGGGTTGGTACAAGTACTGCGCCCTTTATTAGTTTTTTAATTTTTTGGGGCCTAAATGTTTTTATAATTGTAAAAGGAGTTAATACCATTAAATGGTTAGAGACTGCCTCAGCTCCTCTCTTGCTACTTTCGGGCATTGGCCTTTTAGTGTGGGCCATTAATAAAGTAGGTTCGATAGAGGGAGGTTTCGGTTTAGGACTAATAAAATTGTTTGACCAACCTTCTAAGTTTGAAACAAATGCCGCGTTTTGGAAGGTTTTCATTCCCAGCCTCACTGGGATGGTTGGTTTCTGGGCGACACTTAGCTTAAATATTCCAGATTTTACTCGCTATGCCAAAGACCAGAAAAGTCAATTTTGGGGACAGGCACTAGGGCTTCCAACTACCATGACACTTTTTGCTTTAATTGGTGTAGTTGTAACTAATGCTACAATTGTTATTTACGGTAAGGCCATTTGGGATCCGGTTCAAGTTGTACAGAAATTCGATAGTATTACGATGCTTTTTTTCTCGATGATTATTATAACTATTGCAACTCTTTCAACTAACGTTGCCGCAAATGTCGTAGGCCCAGCTAACGATTTTTCAAATGCTATGCCAAAACATATTAACTTTCGTCGTGGTGGTCTTATCACGGCCTTTCTCGGTATCTTTATGATGCCTTGGAAACTAATATCAGATCCCACTGGATATATATTCACCTGGCTAATTGGTTACTCTTCTCTACTAGGACCAATTGGTGGAATACTTTTGGTAGATTACTTTCTGATAAGAAAGCAAGAGTTAAATATCGAAGACCTCTATAAAGGCACAGGTGAGTATACCTATTATAAAGGGTTCAACTTAATTGCCGTAATCGCTTTCGTATTAGGGGTTTTACCGAATGTACCAGGCTTCTTATTTCAGATAAAGGCCATTTCTACAATATCCCCATTTTTTGCAACTATATATAGCTATGCATGGTTCGTGGGCCTACCTTTGGCCGGCCTTATTTATTTCGTATTGATGAAATTTCAACCTGCAGGTAAAAGGAGTGTACTTCATGCCTAAAAATAAACTCGAGTGTTACGCCAATGGCGTCCGTTTTGAAAATCCTTTTCTTGTTGGTTCAGGTCCTCCCTCTACAAATGCCAAAGTCGTGGCCCGGTCTTTTGATGCCGGTTGGGGCGGCTCTGTTTTAAAAACTTTTAGTCTTGATCACAAGAAAGTTAGGAATATAGCTCCACGCTATGGCCATCATAAAGTGGACGGGAAGTGTATCGGATTTACAAATAATGAATTAATTTCTGATATTTCATTAGAAAATTGGCTTACCTATATTCGTGATTTAAAAAAGGCCTATCCTGATAAAGTCGTGGTCGCCTCCATAATGGAAGAGCCGGTTAAAGAACAGTGGCAACAGCTAACAGATTTAACCTGTAAGGCCGGTGCTGATATTATTGAACTCAATTTATCTTGCCCACATGGAATGCCCGAAAGAAAAATGGGACAGGCAATGGGCCAATGTCCAGAAATTGTAAAAGATGTTACAGGCTGGGTAAAAGAAGCCTCTACAGTTCCCATTTGGGCAAAAATGACTCCAAATATTACAGACATCACAATTCCCGCCGCAGCTGCATTAGAAGCAGGGGCAGATGGCCTTTCAGCGATAAATACTATCTTAAGCGTTTCTCATATAAACTTAGACAACTTCCAGCCTGTACCAAACGTGAAGGGTATAAGCGCATTTGGTGGATATTCTTATAAGGCGGTCAAGCCAATTGCTTTAAGAATGGTAGGTGAGCTAGCAATGGCCTTCCCCAAAACTGAAATTTCAGGAATTGGAGGTATTGCAGACGGATTTAATGCGGCAGAGTTCCTAACTATGGGATCTTCTACAGTTCAGGTTTGTACCGCTATTATGCTCGATGGTTTTAAAATGATTGAGAAACTAAAAGCAGAATTACTCAGTGTGGTAGAAAAACACGATATGGCGAATGTACATGAGCTCAAAGGTAAGTCTCTTGAGTTTTTCGGGACAATGGCAGAAATGGCCGATCGTCTAGAGGCCTCTAAGCAGAAGACTAAGGCCCATACCGAAAATTTTGAAGGTGATAATATCGTTGATTTGTCCAAACAGTTGACTCTCTAAAAAGTCCTGATTGTATATTTTGAAGGTCCTTATATAATAGAACAATGAGGGCCTTATATCTGTTTTTATCAATTTTTAGTCTAAGCATCTACTTTCTATTGTTAAATGGTAATGGGCAAGTCTCGCGTGTACCAGAAGACCTAAAGATAGAGCGTCAAAACCTTACCAAAATTTTGAATACTATTGATATTGGCCAAAAGAGACGGTTTAGATTAAAGCAAAATTTTCACAAACTCGAAGGTCTTGAGAAGTTAAATGCGCAATACGAATTAAGGTCTTTGAGAAAACAGAGTAATTTACTTTGGTTAAAGCGTAATCAAACAATTAAGGTAATTGAATACTTAGACAGTGTAGAAAATAGAGAGTGAAATGAAAATTTTTGATCTTAAATATGACCGGCCTTTTCGCGATGAATTTCAAGCTTTGTGCGAATCAATTTTTGACGAAGGTTTCTTAACCAATCATAAACTAGTTAGTGAGTTTGAAGAACAATTTGCAAAATTTCAAAATGTAAAGTACTCCTTAGCTGTATCAAATGGAACCAGTGCCTTAGAGCTTGGCCTAGGTATTCTTAACGTCAAAAATAAAGAAGTACTAATTCCGGTAAATACTTTTATTGCGACTTACCTTGCAGTAAAAAAGGCAGGGGGAATACCTGTTCTTTGTGATATCGAACCGGGCTATTTTTCTATATCGGCCAAGGAGATAGAAAAAAAAGTAACTAAAAATACCGCAGCAATAATAGTTGTGCATATCGGAGGACATATCTCTCCTGAAGTTAAGCTCGTAAAAAAGCTTTGTAAGCAGCACAACCTGCAACTCTTTGAAGACGCCGCTCATGCACACGGAGCAACCCTAGATAAAGTAACTGCGGGTAATTGGGGAGCTATGGCAGCTTTTAGTCACTTCATGACTAAAGTCATGACGATGGGCGAAGGCGGAAGCATTACTTTTAATGATCAGGAAGCTTTTGAAAAGGGCCGGTCCCTTAGGCAATTTGGAATGTCGCCAGAAAATAGTATTTTGCATGAGCATGAAGGTGGTAATTTTAAAATCACTGAGTTTCAAGCGGCATTAGGATTATTGGAATTAAAAAGAATAAATAAGAGAATTTTAAAAAGACAAGTACTTGCCAAGAGATATTTTGAAAACTTAAAAGGTACGAATTGGAATGTCATTACAGATACTGATGGTTCCAAGGGTTCTTACTATAAGCAAATAATCATTCCCCCAGTATCTAGAGAGATCGTTTCACAACAGCTTTCAAGAGCAGGTATCCCACTAACGGGAGGAGTCTATGATTTCCCTTTGCACCAGCAGCCTGTCGTTTATAATAGTTTAAAAGATAGAGATTTTCCTATTGCCTCTAGCTTTTGCGCTGGCCATATTTGCCCTCCCTGCTTCCCAGAGCTAGAACTAGAAGACATAGATAAGGTGTGTCAGGTGCTGGTTTCAATTGAGAAGTAATTTATAAGTCTGAGAAAACAATTTTTACATTCTTCATTCCTAACGAATTTATTTCACGTCTTATATCTTTAGTTAAAGTGTCTTCAAGCGCTTTGCGCCTACTGGCCATCTTTTCTTTGATTTTTGGAGCAATATTTTTTGAATATTTTTGTTTAAATTCGTTGGATTTTTCAAATTCTACTAAGAGAATATTGCTACCTTTTTTTCTAAAGCCTACGATATAAAATTCATCTTCAAATTCAGGCTCTTTCATTTCCATGGTTATTAAAAGCCTATCCAAGTAAGTCATTTTATAAACGTCAGAAGGCGCGTTACTGGCCAAAACATTGATGCTAATAAATAGTAGAACTAGTGCTATAGTAAACTTCATTATCTTTTCCTGTTTTAATTTCAAGCATTTAAGCTATCACCTAGTTTTGGACCCGGCAATAATGTCGTACTTAAAAACAAGGTTACTTATTTTTTAGAGAACAGTTAAAATTGTAAATGAGAAGTGAATGAGAGTAAAGACAGGAGGACCTATGGGTTTTTATAAAAGTTTTTACAGTTCATCATTTATCGTCTTATTGCTCTTTCTGAGCGTCACCGCTGAAGCAGGCCTCTTGGTAGATCCTTATGTCGGCTACTCCTTAAATGGCAGTGGGGATTCCAAATTTAATTTCGATAGCTCTGCTACGGGTAATTGGGAAACTGATTATTCGGCCTTGGGTTACGGGTTGCGGCTAGGTTGGAAGAATCCGCTAGGGTTAATGATTGGAGCAGAATATTCAGCT
>JABGVH010000100.1 GCA_018646195.1 Halobacteriovoraceae bacterium | reverse complement strand
TTTCTTCGCGATATTATCTCTAAGCTTTTTGGGATTTTTAGCAGAGGTTAAACTCTCTGGATGGATTTCAGGTTTAAAATTTTGAGTTGTGGCGAGACTTACTTTCAATGTCCTACCATAATTGAGTTTGCCATCGATTGCCTTAATGGCCTTTTCAGCGTCTGCTAAATTAACCATATCAACAAAGGCAATTCCTTTATGCTTATTGGCCTTACCTTCACGCATAATTTTAATATTTTTAATATATCCAAAACTCTTAAATAAACCGAGTAATTGGTCTTCGTCAGTATTGTAATTGAGGTTACCGACGTAAATTGAATGAATTCCTGTATTTTTCTTTTCCATAGGGCTTTATAAACTGTTTGCAGGCGCAATGGAAGCCTCTATGTAAGTTTCAGGGTAGGCCGTCCTTGACATAATTTCAGTTACTTGCCTACTACTAGCAGCTTTAAAATGATATTTAATGCCTCTTTTTTTCAATAATGCTCCTCAAGTTGCCTTAAGGGGTTAGTATCCGGCTTCACGCCCAGGGAATAAACATGATTGAATTAGGAAAAATGAACCTTCTAAAAGTTATTAGTGAAAATAGCTCCGGATACTATCTAGGAACTTCAGATTCAACTGAAGAAGTCTTCCTTCCACCTGCCATGGCAAAAACAAAATACCAGGTCGATAGCGAATTGACTGTTTTCGTCTATGTCGATGGGAATGGAAAATTACTGGCCACTGAAAAAACTCCTCACGCCATAGTGGGAGAGTACGCCTTGATGAGAGCAGTCGACACCCCTCACTTTGGAGCTTTTGTAGATTGGGGAATTGAAAAAGACCTGCTGGTTCCAGATGATGAGCAGAAAGTTGAAATTAGAATGGGCGAGTTTCATGTGATTCGAGTTTGCTTAGATGAAGTCACTGAGAGAGTTTTTGGCAGTACAAAACTGGGGAAATTTATTCAGGCCTCGCAATTTGATATGGAAGTTGGTGCTAAAGTCAGTATTACGCCCGTTCAAAAGGAAGAATTAGGATACCGAGCAATAATTAATAAGAAATTCTTAGGCATGATCTATCATAATGAAATATTTAGCCAGGTAGTCATAGGTGAGCCTTTAGAAGGGGTCGTAAAAAAGCTCAGGAATGATGGCCTGATTGATGCCGCCCTTCAGGTACAGGGTGTTCAAAACCTATTTGATTCTAAGGACAAAATTCTCGACATGTTATCTAAGTGCGGCGGTAAATCAGACCTGCACGATAAAAGTAAGCCTGAGGAAATTCGAGAGGCCTTAGGGATCAGCAAACAATCTTTTAAAAATGCCCTTGGCATGCTCTACAGAGATCGAAAAATTTTAATTAAGAAAGATGGAATAGAACTGGTCGAAGATTAAAGATGAATTCAGTTCTTCTATCTCTCCTCCTAACTTCTTTCCTGGCAGGTTCCTTCATCCCACTGGGCTCAGAGGCTTATCTGGCACTTCTCTACAAGCAAGGTTACGAGTTTTGGCCGCTGCTGCTCTTTTCAAGCATCGGTAATACCCTTGGCGGAATGAGTTGCTACCTGATTTCTCGTTTTGGTGGCAGGCCCTTGATTCGAAAATATTTGAGAACTGGTGACCAAAAGCTAAACATTTGGGAAGGCCGGTTGCAGGGGCGAGGTGAGTGGGTTGCGCTATTTTGCTGGCTACCTGTGGTGGGAGAGTTAATAGCAACAGCTCTGGGGCTAAGCTCTCAAAAATATGGCAGGATTATTTTTTACATGTTTTTAGGAAAATTGGGACGCTATTATCTGCTTTTAAAATTGCTGGGCGCGCTTTAAAATAGAGTTGAGGGAATATGGCAATTGGAGCTTCCATTTACAAGGTGAATATAAACCTTTCAAATTTTAATACTCATTATTATGAGGATTTCAATTTGACCTTGGCCAAGCATCCCTCGGAAAACGAAGCCAGGATGATGTATCGACTTTTAGCGTTTCTCTACTGTGCCCATAGCGATTTACAATTTACTAAAGGCTTGAGTACACCTAGTGAACCCGAATTATGGCAGAAGAGCTTTTCTGGTGAAATCTTGCATTGGATTGAGCTTGGAATGCCAGATGAGAAAAGAATCCGCCAAGCATCGGGCAAGTCTCTCAAGGTGAGTATTTTTACCTACCATCCCGGCAAGGCGAAGGAATGGCACGAAAAAATAAAAGGTAAATTAATCCAAAATAACAAAGTATCCATCCATCATTTTAATGTCGTTGAAAATGGTCCAATCGATAAATTTGTCTGTAAGGGGATGCGACTTAGTTGCACCATCGAGGATAACCATATGTATTTAGGTGATGACAACCAAAGAATTGGCATCGAAGTGCTCCAACAAATTTAGGGAGCACTGTTAATACCTCATTAAAATTCTAAAATCCTGTTTCGTAGTTCTTCTTTTGATAAGTTGGTCAAAATCAACCAGAGGAACTTTTATGAAAAAATTACTATTAGTATTTATTTTATTCTTGGGATTTCAAAACCTTGGTTTGGCGGCAACCAAGAAACACCTCGCGACCTTTCATCAGAGCGGTAATAAAGAGCTCTCGAAACTATACCTGGTTAGTAATAAGAAAGGCGACATTATCCGATTCTATTTCAAAAACTATAGCTCTTCAGGAAAATTAGACAAGACAGTCAAAATTAGTCTAAGAGAATTAAAAAAAGGAAAGGTTGTCTATCGTCAAAAGGGAACAGATGTTATTACCCTAACCTCTGAAAATATATCGAGACATAATGGTGGTCATATTACGATAAAATTTCTTAAAGAGTGGAATGCGTTTTCGGACAATGTATTTAAGAAATTTGAAGTCGAATTAGATCGGCTTGGAGACCAGTGGATTTTAAAACGAGAAGGGCGACGCTTTAATACCATGGTAGCCGACGTCTATACCTGGGGAATTCATCGTTTTAACATAATTAAGTAGAAGGAATGTTTGAATACGATTAGAATAAAGTAATGAAATTTATTCTAATCGTACTTTTATTATCAGGTCCCTTACTGGCTTCAGAAAGTAAAATTGAATTTAAATCTCTTTCAACAAAAAAAGACAAACTTCTTATCTTTTATCCCCCATATGCTAACAAAGATTTTTTTGAATTAGAAGTGGGCTTTAAAGGTGATAAAAAGGCTTGGAATTACCCTTATCATTCTTTTGTTTCTGCCTTCTTATTTGAAAAAAGTATCAAGTTTTCCGACACCAATGTTTCTACTAATCATCCAGAATTCTCAGTAAATGGAGCCAAAAAAATTAAGGCAGCAGCTCTGGGTGTAAAGGCCGGCTTAATTCTTCCGACAAATCCATGGTTCCCGCTTTTTGCTGTATCTAGTTTAGGGCTTGGAAAAACTGTCCTGCACCAAGATCCATGGGCCGGTAGAAACGATGGTCTGGTTAGTGAGGAAAGGCTCTATCAATTGGAGTTAGGTTTGATGTACCAGTTCGGTGACTTTCTATTGAGGGGAAACGCTTACTTTAGTAGTACAAAATATCTTTCAGGCCAGTATCACATTGGGGCAGGGTTAGTATTTTGAAAATATTCTTCTTTCTTATTCTTGGCTTGGTATCTGTTGCTAGAGCAGACTACCGCAAGTGGTACCAACCTATCGAAGCGCTTGATGGGGCACAAGCTTTCGTTTCTGATTCTTGGTCGGGGGTTAATTACGGAGTTGATTCATTCTTTGCCAATGAGAATTATTCAGATGCAGTCAATCGCAGCTATATTCAAGTTGGCTATGGAATTGCAAAATTTGAAGGAGAGGAACAACTCTATAACTTTAATTTGAAAATTAAAGTAGATTTTCCCAACTCAAAAAGAAAATTTAAAATTGTCTTCGAGACTTCGGAAGACGAGATAGAAGACCAGCAGTCTCTTCGTAGCAATGTCGCTCCTGAAGGTGCAGATTCTGATGCTAATGCTAGCGATACGGTAAAAGAAAAACGTTATAACGCTGCTATCCGCTCAATAATTCTTGAAAGTAAAAACTGGAAAGCATTTATTGATACTGGTATGCGACTCAATTTGCCACTAGATCCATTTGTTAAAAGTAGTGTTCGCAGAACCTTCGATATAAATACTGGTTCTCTCAGCTTTATTCAGAAATTTAACTTCTTCAGGCAAAATGGCTTTGAGGAAATTTCGAGTCTCGATTATTCTTATGAATTCTCAAAAACACTCTCTCTGGGAGTCTTCAACTCTTTGGCCTGGACTGATCTTAAAGACACCTTTACTATTTTTCACTCGATGTCGGTGTTCAGCCAGCTGAGTGAAAGACGAGCGGTTAATCTCTTTGTTTCCACCTCAGCTGTCACAAAACCAGTAATCTCTTATGATCAATACACAACAGGTTTTTCCTATAGGCAATTGATCCATAAAACCTGGCTTTTCGCACAATTAGGAAGCGGGGTTGTCTTTCTCAAAAGCGAAGGATTTAATTCAAAACCTTACTTCGAGGTAAAAACTGACCTTATTTTTTAAACGACAAATATATTTTTTAGTTTTGCTTATACCTTTGCTAATTTTTCTTTACTATATTGTTGGGATTAGGCAGGTCCTTGATTTTGGAGATAGTGCTAGCTACCTAGCAGATGCAATAACTTCTTTTTTTATATTTGAAGAAAAAGGATTGACGGCAGCTTATCATTACCTTTGGTCTCACTCAAAACCATTATTGCAAAATTCTCTAGCTCTGCCTCTCCTCATTTTATTGAAGGGCAATATTTTATTAGTATATAAGCTAATTCAATGCAGCTTATATGCATTATTTCTCTATACTCTTTGGAAAATGAGTGAGCTTCTCGGAACACTTAGAAATAGTTTGATCTTATATCTATTTTTAGCTTTATTGCCTGTTTCTTTTTCTCTGGGATTTCATTACGGGGGAGAGATTGGGGCCACTACATTTTCTTTATTAGGGCTGGTGGCCTTTATCAAATATCAAAATTTCAGTACGGGCAAGTACCTCTATGCTATGGCGGTATTCTTGGCGCTGGCCTGTTATTCTCGGCCCTTAGAGACATTGCTATTTGCGATGCCTTTATACCTTATCCCTTTTTTGGAAGATTCTAAAAAACAAAAATTGTTAATGTTAATTAGCTTTTTTCTGACGTGCTTTTTTTTATATCTTTCTTACTATTCTATATTCCAAAAATTATTCATTTTTATCGCTAGTTCAATTTTTTATCTTTCAATAGTTGTTACCCATTTCGTAAATAAAAAGGTCAGTATTGCAAATTGCAGTTTTGCTATCTTGATGGGCTTAATTTGCACGCGCTTTATTTTAGGGGTCGAATTATTATTGGACTGGGTTCTTTATACTGGAAAGAGTGTTAGCCCCCTCTATGTATTGGATGTTGGTTTTTTTGCTCCCTATAAAGCTTTTTTTTTCGCGTTGGGGTATTACTATTGGCCCATTCTTTTGTTGCTACTAACTTATTTTTGTATCTCTAAAGGAGTTCTTCCCATTAAGGAAATAAGCAGTAGAACAAAATTTTTATTCGTATATTTGGCCTTTGGAATAGTGATATTCTTAGTTGGTATGGGGGGAACTTCTCCCCATTATTATATATTAAATGCATTTATTATTTACTTTTCATTTTTTTGGATTTTGGGAAAATATTTAATTCAAAAACCAATTTTGTTAAGCTTGATAATACTGCCGGGGATATTGCTGAATAGTATATTTTTAGTTATTTATTCTAAAAAAGAATTCCAGAAATCTTTATCAATTAGACCTTCATTACTTCTTTATAATTTTTCCTTTTATCCAAATTCTGATGACCGAGGTTTATACAACCCGATGATTAAAAAATTAAATTTTTATAGAGTGTCCGAGGAAGATCAAATAGCAATACATTCTAGTATTGATAATTTGAGTGCGTCTAATCTCTTGCTAAGGTCTACCGAACAAGGAAGAAAGTGGAGATTTAAAAGATGGGTAATTGGCGACAAATCCAAATATATTTTATCCGATTACTCTAAATTAAATGATATTTCAAAAAATGAATACCATCCGATTTCAACCATTAAATTTACTGAAGAATCTACCTTGACCCTTTTAAAACGGAAGCCTTGACAAAGTAAATAGGGCCCCCATCTTGTATAAATGGAGGCCTTAGTGCTCGAAAAAGTGTTAATTCGAAATTTTCTTTCCCGCAATAGTTATTCTGCGGGGGTAGTTGTTTCTCTTTTTATTTTATTGCTGTGCTACCTAACTAGCACCATTTATTGGAATGATATTGCCGGTTTGGCCAATTATTTAGCAGCCAATCCACAAAATGTATTTGCAGATCAAGAGTATTGGCGCCTGGTAACAACTCTTTTTGTCCATGGTGACCTTAAACACCTACTCTCAAATTCAATGCTACTAATGGTGATGAGCTATTATGTTTATTCCCATTACGGTGCAAAGGTATATCCATTTCTTTCGCTCTTAATGGGGGCGTTAGTAAATTTACTTGTTCTCGCCTCGTTTGAGCATAATATCACGCTAGTAGGAATTTCTGGGGTGGTTTACTTCCTTTGGGGTTTTTGGCTCTACCTCTTTGTTAGAATTCAAAGACATATTCCGTTGTATAGAAGATTTATGAAAGTTTTGATTGTAGGTAGTGCCCTTCTCATTCCAGAGGTCTTTGAGGCCAATGTTAGCCATCTGGCGCACTACCTAGGGCTTTTTCTTGGTGTCATTAATGGTGCTTGTTATTTCATGGTCTATGGAACTAAAATCCGCAGGTTTGAGGAATGGGAGTCTGTACTTGAGGAACCGCTAGATGCTAGTATGGACTATGTTCAAACTACATCCCCAATTGAAGAATGACCTGATACCAATAGGAAAATTCTCTTTATCTCAGCTCTTTTTACTGCCTGATAGCGATAACCCTTGGGTGGTATTGGTGCCTGAAGTCGAAGCTACTAAAGAGTGGCACCATTTATCAATCGAGGCCCAAACTTCTCTCCAAAGCGAAATAAACTTAGTTTCAGAATTCTTCGAAAAGAAATTCACACCTGATAAAATTAATATTGGCTCTCTTGGCAATATGGTTCCTCAATTACATATTCATATAATCGGAAGATTTAAAGACGATAAAGCCTGGCCTGGTGCTATTTGGGGAACAAAAGCAGGCAGTGATCAGGAAATTTTAGCAAAGTGGTGCCAGTTATTAAAAAGTGAATTTTTCCCGTGCTAAAAGGAATCAAAATATTTATCAGCACCCAGAAAACTTTCTTTAGCCTGTTGTTTTTATTTTTTGTATTACCTCTTGGACTTTTCTTTCATTATTCAAGTTATCCACTGCCATACGTGCAGTATGTAATTCTGGGGTATCTCGTAATTTTCCAATATGCCTTTTTCAATGAAAAAAATTATAGAAATAAGGTAGAAGAAAAAGCTAAACGTCAGCTTGGAAATGAATTAGGAAGAACTCCTTCAAAAAGTGAAATAGTGGTAAGAGTTTCTTTCTTTGTCGACTGCCGGTTTGTATCGGTCTTTTTAAACTCCTTGTTTATTGTTATCTTAATGGTTTTTTATCGCCAGTATTAGATTGAGCTTGACTGTGATGCTGAATATGCTAAGTTAACTTCATTATGATTTTATAAGTCTTTAAATTTATATTCCCAAAAATTCAATAATATTTTGAACAGGAGCTGCTCTTGAAACGAAAAGTTTTAATGCTGCTTTTTTCCTGGATCATTGTTGGAGTTGAACGAAGACTTTATGATACTAAGGTTTCGCATTCCCTCGTCCGTGAAGAAAACCGCCGCAAGAAGAAAAAGAAAAAAAGATTATATCAAAATTCTAAATGGAAGAAGCCGCCGAGTACCAAAATATTTGCCAAGGTAAATACTCTGGGGCATTCTCATCGCTATAGTAATCATAGAAGTTTAAGGATGATGCATTATGGATCGGGGGCGTGAATTTAAGATAAGACAATTTGTAAAAGAAGATTGGCGAGACTTCCGCGATATTCGGCTGGAGGCATTGAAGTTGCATCCTGAATTTTTCTGCCCCTCAAGAGATGAAACGCAGTTCAAGGAAGCCGATTGGAAGGAGCGACTGGGTAATACTAATGGAGCCAGCTTTGGTCTCTATCTTGGGGAGTCGATTGTCGGTTTAACCGGAATTATTAGGGCCGACAATAACCAGAAGTCCACCACTGCCCATTTAGTCGCCAGTTATATTAGGTCTGAATACCGAAGACAGGGACTTACCAAGCTCTTTTACCAGGCGCGGATTAGCTGGGCCCAAGAGCAAAAAGATATTGTGGCAATTGTAGTAGAGCATAGAGAAGATAATTTTCCCTCTAAGGCGGCTCATCAGAATTTTTCATTCAAGTTCGTAGAGTCACGTGACCAAAAATGGCCAGATGGTTCCACAAAGGCGTGCCATATTTACCAGCTAGAGCTATAAGTGGGCTCTTGGCGCGTAGCGTTTGTGGATTCTATAAGCTCATGCCAAGCTCCCTGATTATGAAAACCTTCTTACTTTGTATTTTTTTTATTCCAACACTTTTGGCAGGAGAACCCCAAGTGAAACTTTGGCAATCTTACTTCCCGAATATGGATTGTAGTTCTAACGAGTGTGGAGATAAGCTACCGTTGAAGGCACTAGAGCAAATGCTTGAGAAGGCCAGTTACCTGCAACCAGAGAAATTAAAAAATACAAAATGGGCCTTCCTGCTAGATTTTTCGATTCACTCTAGTGAAAAACGGGGCTTTTTGATCGACCTTAGAACTGGTGGCAGCGAAAGCTTCCATGTCAGCCATGGTATCGGAAGCGCTGATGGTGAAGGAAATGCAATTCGTTTTTCGAATACCAATATGTCTAAAATGAGCAGCCTTGGTCTCTATTTAACTGCAGAAACTTATCATGGCAAGCATGGTTACTCTCTTAGAATGGATGGTCTAGAAGAAAGTAATAATGCTGCCAGAAAGAGATTAATAGTTGTTCATGCCGCTGACTATGTTTCAGAAGAATTTATTAGAGACAATGGTCGCGCTGGTCGTAGCTGGGGTTGCCCAGCAGTTGCTGAAGAACATAGAGACCGAATAATAAATAATCTTAAAGATGGAAGTCTTTATTATATCTATCATCAATAAATGAAAAAACACCTCTATCTAATACATATTAAATTTCTAGGTTTTCGCTATTGTGGCTGGCAGAAACAAAATAATGTTAAAACTATTCAAGGAATGATTGAGAAGACCCTTTTTAGTATTCTAGGTCATCGCGAATTTAAAACGTTGGGAGCCGGTCGGACAGATAGTAAAGTTTCTGCCAAGCAATTTGCCTTCCAACTTTTTTGTTCTACTGAGATTGACGAAAAAGAATTGCTTTTGGAGTTTAATAAAAAACTGCCGCCCGATATAAAAGCGTTAAAAGTCGAGAGCGTCGATCAAAAATTTAACGTAATAAGCGATTCCAAAATAAAAGAATACTGTTATTTCTTTACCCTTGGCGAGAAAATGCATCCTTTCTGCGCTCCTTTTATGGTGGGGTTTCCTGGAACATTAGATATTGAGCTAATGATTAAAGGCGCTAAATGTTTTGAAGGCAGCCATAACTTTCAGAGATATTGCTACAAACCTAGTGCCGAGACTGTCTTTAACCGTGAAATTGTAAGTAGTGAAATCGTTAGAAATACTGAATACAGCGCTAACTTTTTTCCAAAAGAAGTTTGGGTATTTAAGATCTCTGGCAAGGGATTTCTAAGGCATCAAATTCGTCTTCTGATGGGTACTTTAGTTGAATTAGGGAAGGGCGAAATCTCATTAATAGAACTTGAAAACTCACTTTTAGGTGGGGACAATATTCACCTCGGCTCGATAGCACCTTCTTCGGGGCTTATGCTCAGTAGCATTACTTACTAAAAACTAACATTCTGTTATTAGCAGGTAAGGCGCGGTCTTCAAGTAGACTAAAACCACTCTTGGCCATTTCCGACTCTACGTCTTCAAAATTCCTGATCCCTGAATCGGGGTCCCTACTTTTTAGCCAGCCCTCGAATTGCTGATTGCTCTCAGAAGTAAATTTACCAGCATAATTAAAGGGGCCATAGATAAAGACCAGGGCAGATTGCTCGAGGTTTTCCCCCAAGAGTTTCAAGAGCGTGCGCCCCTTATGCCAGGACATTATGTGAAGTGTATTGCAGGTGAAGACTGCATCAAAATTTTTGCCAGGGAATGGGTCGTGTCCGACCTCAAATGAAATAGGAGCGACTAAGTTGGTAAGTTTAGCATCAGCTAGCCATAGCTCAATTCCCAAATGATTTTCTTTGCGGTCAGAGGTATTCCAGATTAAGTTTGGAAATTTTTCGGCAAAATAAACTGCATGCTGACCTGTTCCGCTTCCAATTTCGAGTAGCTTCTCACTACCTTTGAGGTGGTGCTTAAAGACTGCCAAGATCGCTTCTCGGTTACGGCCACAAGAGGGAGCATCGGGCTTTTGCATATACTTTCCAGATTAAGTAGTTGTAATTATGATCATGATAGCAAAAGAGCCCCATTTGGGTAAGCTCTATGCTAATATTTCCAAAGCCTAAGAAAGGAGAGCAAATTTGATTGATGATTATAGGCCTTCCCAGAAAAAAAGAAGAGTTTTGATTAGCAAAGAACTCTTGGCAAGTGCCTCACTTGGACTGCTCTACCCATTTGGTCTGGGTCAGTCCGATCGGAAAGCAAGTCGTATTAAAGATCAAAGAACTGTCGTGATGATTCATGGTTGGGGTGCAAACCGTTCCAATTTGTATCCACTGGCAGCTTACCTCCGGCTACAGGGAGTTAAAAAGATCCTATTCTATGATTACCCTTCACGTTTGGGTGTTGAGCGTGCGGCAGTCCACTTACGTGACTATCTTAAAAAACATGTTAAAGGCGGCCGGATAGATTTAGTTTGTCATAGTATGGGAGGAATAGTCGCTCGCGTCTATCTTCAGCTCTTGGGAGGGCATCGAAGAGTCGATCATTGTATAACATTAGGCACTCCCCATAAGGGTACCTACAACGCTTATTGGATTCCAACTAAAGTTGGAGATGAGTTGAGACCTGATTCAGATTTAATAAAAAAATTAGAGAAAACGGAATATTTAAACTCTAGAACCCAAGTGACTTCAATTGTTGCTGGTTCAGATAATATAATCATTCCAAGAGTTAATAGTGGTCATCAAAATAGTATCCATGTGCCAGACGTTGGACATCTAGGAATGCTGCTCTCTAGAAGAGTTATGAGTGAGGTTCTCTCATGTCTAAGGCCAAAGCGAAATTTCTTTAAAAAAGCCAGCTGATTTGAGATGAACTGCCCTCTCTGTCAAAATGATAAAACAAGCTTTTTCTTCGAAGATAAGCGGCGCAGTTACTTTCAATGCCAGACTTGTTGCTTAATTTTTGTTCCCAGCAAATATTGGCTATCAGAAGAAGAAGAAAAAAAAGAATACGACCTCCACCAAAATTCACCAACCGATGATGGTTATGTAAAATTTCTAAGTAGATTAACCATCCCGTTATTAAAAGTCGTAGAGAAGAATTCCTCCGGTCTTGATTTTGGCAGCGGCCCAGGTCCGACTCTCTCCTTATTGCTGGAAAGAGAAGGGCATAAAGTGAATCTCTTTGATAAGTTTTATGCCAACGATCGTGCAGTCCTCAATACTAAGTACCACTTTATTACGGCAACAGAAGTTTTCGAGCATTTAAAAAGGCCTGAACTTGAACTCACACTCTTAGTCAGTTTGTTGCTAGAGAAAGGAGTGCTGGGGATCATGACAAAGCTGGCAAAAGACAAGCAGGCCTTCTCAAATTGGCATTACAAGAATGATCCGACTCATATTTGCTTTTACTCAGAAAAAACTTTTCTCTGGATTGCGGCTTCAATGGACCTAAATATTGAGTTTATAGGTGGGGATGTGGTCTTTTTATCCCGTAAAAACGAGTAGTTAGCTCGGATATCGCTTTAAATTTAATCTATTTAATTTTTTTATGTATTGCGTGACGTTAGGTGTTTACTACTCGTAAATAAGTTTGTATAACTTCTGGGAAAGCATTTAGCACTAAATGTTAACTATTATTATTTTTTAGAGTAAGGATTAAGTTATGGGCACAGGTACAGTAAAGTTTTTTAATGAAGCAAAAGGTTTTGGATTTATTACTCCTGATGATGGAGGAAAAGATCTTTTCGTTCACGCTTCTGGTATTGAGCAAGGTCAAATTACAGAAAATGACAAGGTTGAGTACGAAATCGGTGAAGGTCAGAAAGGTCCTTGTGCTGTTCAAGTTAGAAAATTATAGAATTTTAAGATATAATTTCTTATTGAGAAGGGAGTCGAATGACTCCCTTTTTTTATGCCTATTTTTTAATTAAGATTCGATATTTGCGCCTACCACAGCTGCCATTTGCATCATGTCGATAGTATCGCCTTCTTTCATATCAGTAAGGTTAGTTAGTTTTCCAGACTTACTCGTAGAGTTAGTATTTTTAAAGACACTTAGTAGAGTAGCGTCGGCAACAATATACTTACCTGCATTTTCTGGGGCGCCATTTGGAGTTTTCGTCTGTAATTTTTTGGCCTTAATATAGTCCCAAAGTTTTTTGGTAATTTCAGTTCGAGGAAGTTCTGTTTCACCTAGCATAGTGGCCAGGTCTGATTTTAGCTTTACGGGTTTTTTTAAGCCTTTAGGTTCAGCCATTTTAATATCCTTTTTAGAGTATAGAGAAAGTAGTTGCCACAATTCTCGCATACGCAGGGGCAATACGCCATAGTTCCCTTTGACAGCTCATGTCAAAGTAGCGATAGTCCCAATATGAAAGAAAAAATCGTCATCATAGGCGGCGGACCAGCTGGATTATTCTGTGCTTATCAATTATTGATACGGAATTACTCAGTTGACCTCTATGACCAAATGTCAGGAGTCGGGAAGAAGTTCCTGGTGGCCGGAAATGGCGGACTAAACCTCACCCATAGCGAAGAATTATCGAAATTTTCTGCAAAATATGGAAAAGACCAAGAGTTTTTTAAAGAATTGCTTCAAGAATTTTCACCTCAGCAATTGCGTGACTGGTGCCAAGAAATTGATGTTCCGACCTTTGTAGGAACTAGTGGAAGAGTTTTTCCAGAGAAGTTAAACGCTGCAGAGATACTATTAAATTGGACAAAGAAATTATCAAGTTTTCCAGCTTATAAATTATTTTTAAAGCATCGCTTAGAAAATATTACTGAAGAACGAGAATTGATTTTTAGTAATGGGTTATCCATAAAACCCGATAAAGTCATTTTCGCTCTGGGAGGAGCAAGCTGGGAAAAGACTGGCTCCGACGGTTTCTGGGCCCAGTTATTTTCTCGTCTGGGAGTAAAGCTAGAGCCGTTTCTCCCTATGAATTGTGGCTTTGAGAGAGACTGGTCTGAGCCTTTTAAGAGCAAGGTCAATTATCATCCCCTCAAAAATATAAGCATCCAATTTGGAGAGCAGAAGGTTCGCGGCGAAGCAATGCTGACGCCTTTTGGAATAGAAGGTGGCGCGGTCTATGCCATTTCAAACCAGATACGAAATACTATAATGAAAAAAGGAAAAGCATCAATCTTCCTAGACCTCAAGCCTGATTTGAGTCTGGAGGAAGTAATTGTGAAGTTAAAACAACAGAAAAGTAAGGACTCGCTTAAGAACCAACTTAGAAAAGGATTGGGGCTTGATTCCGGCTCTATAATGACCATAAGAGAATTATCAGCACCCGAAAAATTGAGAGATGTAGAATACCTGGCCTCACAAATTAAGAGGTTAGAGCTCGAGCTTTCGGCCGTCAGACCGCTTTCAGAGGCGATCTCTACCTCTGGAGGGGTTTCATTTTCGGCACTCGACTCGCATTTACAGATTTTGGACCTGCCCGGTTATTATATAGCAGGTGAAATGCTCGATTTCGAGGCCCCCACAGGTGGCTACTTGCTACAGGGCTGTTTTTCCAGTGCCTGGCGTATTGTTCAGGGGATTGATGCGGGGAGCTAGCTATACATTTGTTGCTATGCCTAAGGCCGTGTGATACCTACGGCTTGTACTAATCGAGCAACTGATCCGAGAAATCCCAGATAATCTGAATGAACTTCTCCATGGGCCTGATGCCAAACCATTATTCTAAATAGGAGAATTCAAATGGGTAAAAAATTGTATGTTGGAAACCTTCCTTTTTCAGCAACCGAAGAAACACTTAATAGTAAATTTTCAGAACTTGGAACTGTAGATTCAGCCAAAGTAATCACTGACCGTGATACTGGCCGAAGTAAAGGTTTTGGATTTGTTGAAATGTCTAATGACGACGAAGCTCTAGAATGTATTTCTAAGTTTGATGGCGAAGATATGGAAGGCCGTCCTCTTAGAGTTAACGAAGCTAAACCACAGGCCCCACGCACAGGTGGATTCGGTGGTGGAAATCGCGATCGTTACTAATAATAAAAATAAAAAAGTTTAAAGAAAAGCACGGACCTAAAATCCGTGCTTTTTTTGTTTGGAGGAAGAGTGAAAATTTGGATTGATGCCGATGCCTGCCCCAAAGTAGTAAAAGAGTTAGTTTTTAAAGCTTCATTTCGCTTGGAAGTTTCGGTAACTCTAGTGGCAAATAGCTATATGGCAGTCCCACCTAGTCCTTTGATAAATTCGATTCAGGTAGATCAAGGGGCTGATGTAGCTGATCAATATATCGTTGAGCATGTAGAAAAAGACGACTTAGTGATAACCGCAGACATTCCTCTGGCAGCTTTTGTGGTTGAAAAAGGTGCCACTGCCATCAACCCAAGAGGGGAGCTCTATACCGAAGAAAATGTTCGGGAGCGCTTATCGGTTAGGGACTTTATGCAAGACCTACGAGATAGTGGAGTTGATACTGGCGGGCCTGCCGCCTTTGGGCCAAAAGATAAGGAAGCTTTCGCCAATTCCCTGAATAGATTACTCACCCAATTGACCCGTTCTTGACAGAGTTCTCGCAATAAGAGACATAGGTAGCGATCCGAACACGTTGAATATACATTTATGACCGCCGGTGTTTGGATGAGGCAGTCGTAATAAAATATAGGACGTGTAATCCATGGCGGATTTCAATTCATTTAATTTACTTGCACCAATTCTAAGCGCTGTTGAAAAACAGGGCTATAAAGTACCTACGCCAATTCAAGAGCAGGCAATCCCCCACCTTTTAGAGGGGAAAGACCTACTCGGAATCGCGCAAACGGGAACCGGGAAAACAGCGGCTTTTGCCCTACCTATTCTCAATCGTCTCTCTAAGACTCGAGTTAAGACCAGACCAGGTAGAGTGCGTACCTTAATACTGACTCCTACAAGAGAGTTGGCATCTCAAATTGAAGCTAATTTTCAAACTTATGGAGTGGGCTCAAGAATTTCTAGCAAAGTTATTTTTGGCGGAGTTGGATATCGCCCTCAGATCCAAGCCATGAGTCGCGGAGTAGATGTTTTAGTTGCGACACCGGGGCGCCTGCTTGATTTAATGAATGATGGGCATGTCCGTTATGACCAATTAGAAGTATTTGTTTTAGATGAGGCCGATCGTATGCTTGATATGGGCTTTATAAGAGATATAGAAAAAGTAATTGCTAAACTTCCAAAGGTTAAGCAGACTCTGCTTTTTTCGGCCACAATGCCGACAGGAATTGCAAAGCTTGCAACAGGATTATTAAAAGACCCGGTCAAAGTTGAAGTGACTCCTCAGGCCACAACTGTTGAGAAAATTGATCAAAAAGTTCACTTCGTCGAAAAATCAAATAAAATTCTACTACTAAAAAGTATATTGAAAAATCGCTCATTAAAGAGTGTCTTGGTCTTTACAAGAACTAAGCACGGTGCGGACCGAGTGGTTAAGCAGCTTGCTAAAGAATCTATCTCAGCTGCTGCTATTCATGGCAATAAATCTCAAGGGGCCCGTGAACGTGCTCTTGGAAATTTTAGGTCAGGAATGGTTCGAGTTCTAGTGGCAACAGATATCGCAGCTCGGGGAATTGATGTTCCCCACGTTAGCCATGTCATAAATTTTGACCTGCCATTTGAACCTGAGAGTTATGTTCACCGTATCGGAAGAACTGCTAGAGCAGGGCGAGAGGGCGTTGCGATTGCTTTCTGTGATAACGAAGAGAGAAAATTATTAAAAGATATAGAAAAGTTTATACGTTGTAAGGTGCCGATCGATGTTGATCATGAGTACCATGGGGTAGCCGCGCGAGTTCCTGCTAGAGGGCAAGTCTTGCGTAACCCCACCGACAAAAAGAAGGCCGATTCCCGGCGTTCTAAAAAAAGACCTGCTAGAAATAGTAGGAAAAAAGCTCCTAGTAGAGCACAAACAAGCGCAAGCTGTAATTAAGGTCGGGGGACCCCATGAAAAAGAAAACATTTAATGAATTAAATTTAGAAGAACCAATCCTAAGAGTACTGGAAGAGATGGGCTTTACTGAGCCTACTGATATTCAGGCCAGTGCTATTCCTGTATTAACTGAAACCACCAAGGATTTTATTGGGCAGGCTCAGACAGGTACCGGGAAAACAGCAGCTTTTGTGATCCCACTTCTTTCCAAAATTAATACTCAGATCACTCAAGTTCAGGCTTTGATTTTAACTCCGACAAGGGAATTAGCGAAGCAGGTCGAGGCAGAAATTGGAAAAATAGGAAAATATACTAAGACCCGTTCAACTTGTATTTACGGCGGAACATCTTATGAAAAGCAAATACGTTGCTTAAAAGTTGATAAACCACATATTGTTGTGGGAACTCCTGGTCGAGTGATTGATTTGATTAAAAAGGGAATTCTAAAGCTTGGGCAAGCTGAGTACTGTGTACTTGATGAGGCCGATGAAATGCTCAATATGGGATTTTTTGAAGATGTTCAAACAATTCTAGAGTTATTTAATGAAAAAAGACAATTGATGATGTTCTCGGCGACAATGCCAAGTGCAATTCTACGGCTAATTAAAAAATCTTTTAATGAATACGAAATGGTAAAAGTAGAGAATAAATCTCTAAGTAATGACGATATAGACCAGAAGTACTTCTTGGTACGCCATAAGCACTTCAAAGAGGCGCTCTCTCGTTTGATTGAAAACGCGACAGATATGTATGGTATTGTTTTTTGCCGTACTAAACTTGAAACTCGTGAAGTTAGCGATGATTTGAAAAGTCGTGGCCTAAGTGTTGAAATTCTTAATGGCGATATGGGACAGACCGAAAGAGACCATGCCATGAGAAACTTTAAAGAGCGCAAAGTGAATCTACTGGTTTGTACAGATGTTGCTGCTCGTGGAATTGACGTCAATAACCTCACCCATGTCATCAACTACGGACTTCCTCAAGACAACGAAAGTTATGTCCACAGGATTGGAAGAACCGGTCGAGCAGGGATGAAAGGCTCAGCTTATTCAATTATCGGTCCTCGTGAGAAATGTATTGTTCCTAGACTTGAAAGGCATATCAATAAGAAAATAGAATTTGCCAGACTTCCCTCCGTTGGAGACCTAAAAATAAAAGTAGTTGAGAAAGAAATAGAAGGTGCTCAACAAATTCTTGAAGCAATTCAATTGAAGGGAGACACTTATAAGTCAGATGCTTCTTTTGAAATCTTTATGAAAGAATTTGGTGATCTTCCTCACGACCAACTTTTGAAGTTAATGTTCACATGGAAATTTAATAAGGCGATCCGTCGTTATAATAACCTCTCTGATATTGAACATACCGCTAATGACCATAGTAGCTCTAACCGCGGTACAAGTAATAACCGAGGTGGTAATAGTAGAGGTGGCAATAGAAGAAGTGGTGCCCCTGGTCGGATGCGTTCGAAGAGTAAGTTTTCGAGAGGCCGAGATAGCGGAAGCGAAGGAAGAGAAGAGAGAGGCGGCGCTGGTCGTAAACGCTCTACTCGCTCTGCTCGCCCCGAACGTTCGGCACGTCCTGAACGATCCGCTCGCCCGGCAAGATAAAAAAGCTACCAGGCTTTTGAGAGGGAGAAAAAGATTCCCTTTACTTCAGCCCGTGCTTCTTCTTCTGGCTTTAAAATTGCGTTTCGAATAGGTCCAGAGATATTTTACTTAAGGAAGCGGCTAATGGCGGATTAGTGGAAGTGAAATAAAGAAAAATATAAATTAAAAGTTTTTATTAAGGGAGTCTTAGACTCCCTTTTTTTTAATTAGCAGCAAGTTCTTTACAGCTAATTACTCCACGAATTTGACCCTTCTCAAGCACAAAGCAATTTTCTTCAGCTTTTACTGGAATATTGACAACTAATAATTGATTTATTATCGGCTTCTGTGTCTTTTTAAAATTGGCCTTTGGTCTGGCTTCTTCATCAAAAAAATCGTGGCGACTATGAGCTTCATGGTAACCGCCTAATGCCTGGTGGTGAGAATTCCCTAACTTGTCATTTGCTAAGAGCGGGCCAGTGGCAGCAGTAATCAGTAGGGTCGCCAATATGGTTTTCTTAAACATAACTCTCTCCGATTCTTGATTAGGCTTTAATACATCACGCCAACAAATTTTATGCAATACCAAAGTAGAAGAGTTTTATAATAAGTAGTGATCTACCGGAATCTTACAGTTTAGTAGTCTAAAGAGGGGGATTTGATTGTCTATTTAGCTAATAATCCATAAAATAAGAACTCCGTCACAAGGGATGGGGACAAAACGACACTGTGTAAATATTCAAGGAGTTTACGATGATTAGTGGGGTGCACGACATTTATTATAATGTTTCCGATATGAATCGCGCTGTTCAATTCTATTCCGACGCTCTCAATATGAAGGTAGGCTACCAGTCTGAACAATGGACTTCTCTTGAAACCGAAGGAGTTATGATTGGCCTTCACTGGACAGAAGGGCCTTCAGTTCCTACTTTTCCTAGAGATTCCCACGGAGCACAATGCGGGGGAACACTTACCCTGAAAAGTGACGATATAAAAAGTGATCGTGAAAGCCTCGAAAAATCCGGGGCAAAAATTCTTGGAGAGTCAGATGAACGCTGGGGGCATATGTTAATTTTTGAAGATCCTGATGGCAATGTACTCAAACTTCAAAACGCGAAATATTAATGCAAGACTTC
>JABGVH010000082.1 GCA_018646195.1 Halobacteriovoraceae bacterium | reverse complement strand
TTTAAAACTATGTTTGGCCAAACCCCTGCAAAGTTTCGCGAGCAAAAACCTGAAGTCGTTCTTGAAAAGCGCCTGGTTATCACACCCGAAATGCTGGAACACCTCAATGGTGGCATTCAGCTGGTCCCCAATATCATTACCCTGCCTGCTCGCCTCTTTGCCGGGCAAGAAACCGAGTACCAGAACCATATTGTCCCAGGCAGTGATTATAATAAAACCCTTACTCCCTTTTGGCGCCAGTTTATCAAACGGATTCCCAGCATCCCCAATCGCAAAGGTAAACACGCGGTTGGTGTCGCCAGGAGCCAATCACAGAAGTTCGAAGAAAACCGCGCCACTTACCTGGCCTGTATAGAAGTTGAAACCCTCGAGGGATTGGCCGATGACTTAATCCCCTATCAGATCCCTGAAACCCAATACGCGGTCTTTACCAATAAAGGTACCGGTGAGAAAACCTTCTACACCGCCAACTATATCTACGGCACCTGGTTGCCACTTTCAGACTACCTAAGGGCCGATGGAGATGACTTAGAATATTTCGATCACCGCTATCATTTAAGCAATAGAGACTCTCTATCCGACTACTACCTTCCCATTGTAAAAAATTCCTAGTCCAGAATTGATTAATTTTAAATAGTTAACCCGACCCGCACAAATGATCAGGCCCGCCCGTTGTTTTCAGTTTATAAAGTCCTCACTTACCACCTTAGGAGTTACTAAATGAAAACATTCGCACTGATCACTATTACACTATTTACCGGACTACAAATCGCCAATGCCGCGCCAGAGACTTACACTGGAACTACATTTCAAAATGTATGGGACCAAGTCAGCTCAGACGCTTATTCAAATCCAAAAAACAAAATTTCCTACCATAGCCTAGTTTCTTGGTTCCGTAGCAAGATTAAAGATTCTGCTGAGAGAACCTTAAGCGACCGCTCGGACTTACTTCCACAGTTTCAAAAGCTGGCGCATCCAAATGGAGTTTGCCTAAAGGGAACTTGGAATATTACAGAAGAAAGTAAGTACTCAGGAAACTTTAAAAAAGGCAGTCAGGCCTTAATTATTGCTCGTGCTTCTACTGCCATGAGCGGAACAACAGTCGGCAAGAATCGTGGTTTCGGCTTGGCCGGAAAGATTTATCCTACAATGGATAAAAATACTGTCGCAAAGACCGCCTCATTTTTTCTTGTCGATGATCTTGGTGGAACAAAGGCAACTCACTACACAGATGTAGAAATGACAAACGAACCTAAAGCATCGGTTACAGCGACAGTCCTCTTAAACCTTCGCTATGCCCTTAAGCTTGCTTCAACTTTTGGAAAAGCTGATGAGAACCCTGGAATGAGACAAGTTTATATGATCTCTGGACAAGGTGAAGCAAATGCTGCCAACGTTACCACTCCTAAATGGATGATGGTTAAAGCGGCACCATCTCAGACAGTTGACAAAAAAGATTTTAGAGACGAACTTCAAGTCGAAAATTACGGCGGCGTACTACTCTTTGATATCAACGTAGCAAGTGTTCAGGATGAGAATGGTAAAAAGAATTGGAAAAAGATCGGTCAAATCCGCTTTACTGATTCAGTTGTTTCCAATAGCTGTGACCACCGTTTGCATTTTTTCCACCCAAAATGGAAATCTGCTCTTAAGCATTAATTCAATTACTTAGGCACCGGCCTCCGGTGCCTAATATTACTCCGACAATAAATTCCCAATAGGTTGAGCCCGCCCTTCATGTTAAAATTGGGCAATGAAAAAATGCTTCTGCACCCTTTTACTCGCCACGATTTTTATCCTACCTGCCGCCCATAGCAAGGCATTGGTTGAATTAGAGGACCTAGGTCCTTACAACTCCAAGCTTTTAAAAAGTAAGAGTCTAAGGGGTCATAGCGCTAGAGATAAGGCGCTTAAAAAGGCTTACAAGCGTGGTCAAATAACCCGCGAGCAATACAAGACTGGTCGCCAAGTAAATAGTCACTACAAGGGAAAGTGGAACCCGCAATTAGATGGTGCCAATAAGAAAACGGTTAAGAAGTGGCTTAAAGAAAATAAGAAAAATATAAAAAACCGGAAGTACCGAAGGCGCCATCCCGCCAGCAATAATGCCGAAATGCAGGGGTCGCCAATGCCTAGCAAGTGTCCACAACACGGTCCCCGTGGAGAGTCCTCCTGGTGGGATATTTTTAATTAAAAATTTTATTTTTGTTTATTTTCAGGATAGTGATTGAAGATACCACCCTTGTCTCTGGACTTAATTAGAATGCCTCGATTGGGGTCATTAGGGCCACCATACCCCAAATCATTTTCTGCTAAAGCTCGATAGTCCTCTACCCCAGACCTGCTATTAGGGAAATCTCCTGTACAAATTTTGCAATGAACATTATTGACATCGCAATCGTGATTGAATTCACAGCGAGCGCAAGACTCAGGGTATTCCACATCTTGTCCATGCTGATAACCTAATAGGTGCATACTTTCATGAAAAAATAACTTTTGAATTTCTATTTCTTTTTCTTCATCAGATTTTCCTTCCAAATTATCTGCAATGGCGTTAGGGTCGAAGGAGATGAATGGTGCTTTTACTTTGACATGCCCCTCGCTACAAGTAATAGTTTTTTTATCGTCAGTTGAAGTCCTAGCGAGAATAGTCGCTTCCTCACCAGATTTATTAAAACTTTTTTCGGCCTCGCTGCAAACAATTTTTAAACGAGCATTTCTTAGTTCTTCTGAAGTAGGCTCTCTCTTGGTCATATTCGCCTCTGGCCTTGCTAGAAGGCCCCGCTCTTTTAAATTTTGTTCTCCATGGTCCTCTCCATCACTTACGATTGTGCTAGTCGCCTGGCCATAAAATTTCCGGTCTACTGCAAGCTTAGAAACTAAGTTAACGAAATTGACTCTAGCCATTGTAATTTTACGGGGAACGGTTTTGCCATCAAGCACCTTACTATCGCATTTGAGTTGAGGGAGAATCTGACCATTTTTAGAAGAAGCTGGCTCCAATCCAAAACTTGGGTTAAGGCAACCCTTCCCTTTTTCAAAACTTCTAGTCCTAGGATTAAAGACAAATCCTTTTGAAATTTTGTCTAGTTTATTCATACAGCGTAGGCCACGCATAAGCCCTTTACTAAACACAGTGGGATTTAAAAATTTTTTTAATTTTTCATGCTGGCCACACTTTTTATCAATATAGACCTGGTACTTTAAAGAATTATCTGAAGAGCTAAAGAATTTCTTGACTCCCTTTTTCCCGGCCCCCACATTCACCAATATATCTCGTAAGTCATTCGTAAATTGCTTAAGACCGACAGTAAAAGGTCTTCGTCTATCTAGCTTTATTTCGCCACAGGGCCGCACAGTCTCTTGCATATCATTTTTATAGCTTTGCCTTGGCGCTTGACTTTGATTTCCATTTTGAATTCTTGCTACCTTGTGGCCACTGCTATATTCAAAAATTCCATCAGCGTTTGAATCCATTAATCTTCTAACTGAAGCCAGCTCGCCATTTCCAGGGTCTACGCTTGAGAATGACATTTGGTCTACTTTGCCATCAAAGTCACTGTCCATTTTTTGAATTTTAAAATTCTTTCTTTCAGAATTGTAATCAGTGACCCTGTCAAATTTCCCATCGCCATTAAAGTCAATTTTCTGTTGAACGAGAGCTTCCCCCTCGAATTTGCTGATGATATCAACCTGGCCATTTTCATCGCTATCAAAATAAACCGTGGTAAATTTTCCGTCTACTGAAATCTTTTTGACAGATTTTTTAAACTGCTCAGAAATAAACGCATTAAATTTATCTTGATGTTCTTCGAAGGCAAGAAGCTGGTTACTAAAACCCAATGAGAGCAGTACTAAGAAAAAGAGAGAGCGTGTGCTGGGCATAGCAATTTATTCCCTTGCCATTGGAAGGCTTTGACGTAAAACACCGTCGGGCCCATTAGACTGAATATAGTAACCTCGGTTGGGATCATTAGGGGCTGCGTAGCCTGTTGGGGCGGAAATCAGTCGACCGTAAGCCGCTTGACCTTCTTGAGTTTTGGTAAAAGTTCCCATGCAAATTTTGCAATGGGTTTCCTCTGAGTTACATCCAGAATCAAAAGCGCAGCGAGCACAAGATTCAGGGTATTCAACTCCCTGCCCATGCTGATATCCAAGCAGGTGCATCGACTCATGAAAAAAAGTTTTCTTTACAAAGTTCTTCTTGGCATCCTCATTCGGATATTTCGAATAATCAGATAACTCATTTTTAATGGCCTCAGTATTTAGTGAGACGAAAGGGGCATTCACTTTCGTTTTTCCACTACCGCATTGGATTGTATGGGCCGGGTCACTTGACGCCCGACCGTAGACAGTTTCCCCTTCAAAGTTAGCACTATTTTCACTACAGACAATCTGTAGTCTGGCCGCGGATTTTTGTGCCGCAGTTATAGGTGATGAGGGAGTAGAAGGTCTGGGAGTGACCAAAAAACCGCTATCGGCCAACTCTCTCGCGCCACTGGCACCTACAGCTAGGCCCTGGCCATAAAATTTTCTTTTGACCGCCATCGTTGTTATCAAATTGACAAAATTAACTCGCGCCATACTAATGGGACGGCCAGCGTCTTTAGATAATTGAAGGTTTCCATGCTTGCCACTATTGACAGCTGGAATCAGACCAAGTGATCTTCCTTTGCTATCAGTTAGTCGCCGGGAGTCTTCATCAAGTTTGTTCAAACAAGTCAGACCTTCTTTTAGCCCCTCTCCCAAAACATCGGGATTAGTCAGGTGACTCATTTGAGAATCATTCTGGCACTTTCTATCGATCTTAATATTAAACTTGAGGCTATTGCCGGAAAAGAAAGATTCTTTAACTCCTCCAGCATTAATCTTATCAAAAATTTCTCGCACATCATTAACATGGTCTTCTAACCCCGACTGCAAGCGAACTCTCGAATTAAAGTTAATATCCTGGCACTTCGGGGCACCGTACTGAGCCGACTGAATTCGAGAAACTTTAACAGAGCTTTTCTTTTCAAAAATCCCGTCGCCGTCTACATCTACCAATCTACGAATAATGGCGAAGTTTGGATCCTTCTCATCTTCTTTAGAAAAAACCATCTGATCGATTTTGCCATCGAAGTTGCCATCTATCTTTACTATTTTAAATGTTTTCTGATTGGGAAAATTAGAAATAAAGCGGTCGAACTCGCCATCTCCATTTTGATCAATTTTTTGACTAATTAAATACTGCCCACGGAACTGACTGACAATATCCACGGTTCCATCTAAATTACCATCAAAGTAGATAGTTGTTTTAGGACCGCGTTCTTCGATTTTCTTGATTAGTTTTTTAAATTTCTGGCCTAAGAATCTACCAAGGCTCTGTTCTTTTTCAATCATTTGGATTTGAGCAGAGACTATAGAGGTAGTACCTCCAAGCGACAGAATCAAGCAAGTATAAAAAAGCACCTTTACGGCCGGTTTAGCACTACCAATCACAACTCTCTCCTCTATAGCTCATCGGTCATAACCTATTCTAATTAAAATTCATTTTATATCGGAGTATTTTCAGTGGGAATTGCAAGAGCCTCATAGATAAGAGCCACTTACGAGAATTTAAGTGTACTTCTCAACTGAATTTTACGCCTCAAATTATGGGCGCCCCCTCAACCTAGATTCAACAACTTGTTGTTATTAATAAGGATTTTAAGCACTTCAAGGATACTGAACAAAGCAGTCAAGTATTGCGAACCCGCGACCGACAAGAACCGTAGGATAAAGTTTATGATGAAGTTGAAAGTTGAAGTTAAATTGGCAATTACCTCGCTACTAATTATGGCGTCTCTATTTGTAGGCCCTCCAGCAGCCGCCGGCGATATGTGTACCTGGAACGGACTTGGTGCCTTATTAACCGAAATAAAAATAATCAAAGACTTGGCCCTGCCGGTCAATTGTAAAACTTCAAAAGTTTCACCCATCGAACAAGAGTATTATGAATATATTGAAAATGACTTCAGCTTCTTCCAGGAAGACAACCTCGACCGGCCGTTCGCAGAGGTAGAGACCCTAAATAAACTAGTTTCTTATATAATTGGTGGCTTCAGTGACCAGACTCCTCCTAAAGGTTTTCCGAAAGGCACTGAAGAACTAAAAGAGCTTGCCCGCGACTTCCTTTGTATCAATGTCACCTTGTTGGCCTTGGAAAATACAATTGAAGACGATGGAGAAAGTGAATCTACCAGGATGCAGGCGATACGCTCCTATATCTCTCTAGCTCCTCCGGCAGTTGCCGAAGCCACAATGTCCAGATTGATAGGTAAAGTCACCGACGGCTGGACCCCTGAAGTTATGCAACAGAAACATGTCAGCCTCAATTTTTTAAAAGAACTCTCAGTCGCTGTCTCAAAAATTGAGGGGGGGAAAGGATTAAACCTGCTAGATAAAATGGCGGAAAATCTTAACGAACAAGAACAAACTCCAGCGGCAGTACTAGCGCTGGAGCAAATAAAAAATATCTCTCTAAATCCAGTATATAGAAGCAGCGCCATGGCCTTGCTTGAAAAATTCGAAAAAGTGGGAACCTATCACTTTGCCACTGAGGCAATTAATCTAAAAGTTGAAGCTCAAACAGCCCATGCCAGACAAGCGATTGCCGAAGCAGGGGCCACTGCAGCTGATGAAATGATTGAAATTGCAGCTCCTCCAAAAAGCTGCGAAGAAGTCCCCAAAATGCAACTCGCTGGAGAAGTTACCAAAAAGCTCTTCAGCATCGCTAAAGAACAAGCGCTGGCGCAAGACGAGAATAGTTGGCCAGGGTCGGGCAATCCTTATGATTTAATGATGGCGGCTGTCGCTCCTTCACCCCAGGGACAATACCGCTGGCAACGATTTATCGACACCTTTTCAAAAACTCAATCCCCTCCTATTGAGAAAGAGACCCTCAAAGATTTTACCGATGTTTTTTGGTGCCGCTCCATACTTCAAACGGAGTTAATCCACCAAATAGCCAATGATCCAACTCCCGAGCAAGTGAAATCGATTATCCAAAGTATTAGAAATTCCTTCGCTCCCGATTCCACCTTTATCATAAAAAAATTGGCAGACTATGTCATTGGTAAGGATAATCCGCAAGCTGAACTAGAAATAATCGATATGCTAAGTAGTTTCAGTGGTGGGTCTGACAAGAAAGAAGCCGGTCGATTACTTTCGGGTATCGTCACCAATTTAAGTAATGAAACAATAGAAGCTGGAATAAAATCCTTAGTAAAATTCCCAGAATCTGATTCAGGTGCCAGCGAGGCACTGGTGCAGCTGTATAATAGTGAAGATAAAAAGGCATACAAAGAAACTGTTCTTTCAACTATGGGTAAAATTGGTGGGACTTATATTGATTTAGAATTATCAAAACAATTTAATACCTTACTTTCTTTAAGATCTGCCCAACTGGCCGGCCTTGTTGAAAGTAAAGAGGGCGAACCGGATGTAGAAATTGAACTTTCTCAAATCATTGCCGCCTACGGGCAAGGTAAGATCGGTATGAAAACAACCGACCACACCATATTAACCGCTTTGACCAATATCCCCCCAGGTGATCCAGCGGCGGAGTTAAAAAGAAAACTACTAACCCAATTCAGGGGCTCATTTGTAAAAGAAAAAGACGGAAAAGAGATCTCAAGATGGGGAGTCTATAATACCGGGGCGGCTCAAGCCGGTGCTGGACAAGTGGGTAGTGAAGACTTTGATAATATACTCAAAACAATCGACTTAGCAGTTTCAAATGTTCAGCCTAAGGTCCCAGTTATAATTCAACCCATGGGGATGATGGTTCAAATCATATATCCAGACGGCACAAATAATCCCCCAAAAGATGTTGATCCTAGTTCTACAAGTAGCAATGGTGACACTGATGCGGGAGCAACTCATGTAGCAGATATAGCAGATAGTGCAGGAAGTTCCATCGATGGTGATCCTGCCAGCTTAGATTTAAGTGGCGACCGAGGTACCGAGGCTCCGCCAACAGTTACCAATTTACCCCCTCCTTCCACGCCCATTCTGGCATCTAATTCAATTCCAAAGACACGGATTAATAATCCTCTTGGTAACAATGGAGAGACTACTCCTAATATTGATACTAATAGAGGCTCTCGACAAAGAGGAAGACGGCAAGGCAGAAGAAGTCCTGCTGCAAATAAAAACTATAATCCTTCTACGTCTGTAACCTCTGGAGCAGAGACTGAACTATTCAAAATTGCTTCAAACGCAGGCTTTGATCCGCTTGGACGCCAAAGCCCAATCCCTCTGGTTCTTCCCAATCAGAACCCGGGAATAATTAATTCTAAAGCTGTCTTTGATGGCGCAACAAATAGAAACTATAAAACTTCCACAAAAAATACCGCATCTTCAAATACAGGAACGAGTTCTAAAAATTCTGACTTTAGAAATGCCAGTTCTAAGTTTAAGAACTTCAACGGTGGATCTAAAACTGGAACTATTCCCACTGCAAGTACAGTTACCCAGAGCGATAGCAATAAAACATTATTGGGTGATTTAAAAGGCCAAGCCGAGCAATTAAGAGGTGAAATTGCCAACTTCAGAGGCAAATCAAATAATGCCGCTCGACTACCTGCTAGCATTAATTCAAACGCCCAAAGGTCTCCGGCCAGTAGTGGGCAATTTGCAGGGAAACAGGGCAATGATATCGAGAGCGCTGCCACAGCTGCCAAAGCAGTGGCCTCAGTTGGAGCGGCCGCAAAAGCAGCTGCCAGTGCCGGTAGTGCTAAGAGTAGTGGTTCGAGCAAAGGTTCTCAAGCAACCGCTGCCGGGAAAATTACTGCTGAAAATTTAACAATTGTTTGTTCAAGACAAGAAAATAAAATAAATGCCCCTATGGCCGAACCTCTAGATACTGAGGACATGAATTTGAACGGTGCCTCAGTGGTACAAGTAACCAGTACGGTTGACGAGGCCAAATTGACCGGAATCATGGCCAACCCTGAATCTCTTTCCTGTGGCCAGGTGGTCTTCCTTAAAAAATTCTTCCAGAAAAATGCTAGTAAGAAAAAAGGCAGTAGCTATTACGTCGATATGCCGTCTTTTGATCTCCGCCTTGACTACCCAGGGGGAGAAAAAATGGCGATTCTTGAGTCCTGTCATTGCGACGTTCCTAAGACTGCTTTAGTAAAGAAGAAGAGAAGAAGTCGTAGACCGGCCTCAATTCGCCACAAAAAGCTCTTAAAAAAGGGCAAAACAGGCTTGCTTGACCGCATGTTTGATAAAATCCGCTCTTGGTTCTAAAATTTTAGTATTAGAACTTTTCTTTTTATTCTATTCACAATCACTATCGGGAAACTACAGGCCTTCGACCAGCTGGCGCGCTACACCCAATTAAAGGATGATCGTTTTGTTGTAAGGAGGATCAACCAAAGCCCATACGACTCCTTCTTACAATTAGAAATTGATTCCTCCACTAAGTTGATTACCCTCTATCGCAATATCAATAACCACGCCGAGGGAACTGGGACAATTGCCGCAAAAGGCGAACCTATCCGAAGAGAAATTTTAGGAAACACCAATCAAGAATTTTTTCAAGAAACCCACCTTGGGGCGGCCTTCCCATTGCCATTTTATAAAATAGGAACGAGTAAGGTGCTCTCTAGTTTTTTTCTGCATCAAAACACTGGCGCCGAAGTCACCCTGGCAGTGCCCTCTGGTACTACAACTCCATTTGTCACCGCTTATGTAAAAAAAGACTTAAAGGCCGGACTCCATAATAAAATAAAAATTGCCAACAACAATTTGATTTATTTCAATCTTTATTACTTAAATCGTGGGGACAGTTTGACTGTTCGGAATCCCAATCAAATTGCAGGTCGACAGGTTCTGTTTACCAGCCAAGATATAACCGAAACAGACAGCTTTTTTATGACCGACATAAGCTATAAATTAAAAAAGGAAAACTTCACGCTCTTGGCAGAGGCACAAGAGATAAAAATCGCCGCTCTTTCTTCCCCCGGTGACCGAAGTCTCTATGGCACACCAAAACTATTTCACTTTCGAGCAGGATACGCTTGGGAAATTGAAGATATAAACCTACAGCTCTTTTCAGGCGGTCACAAGAGAACCCGCTATAGCATTTCTGATTCTATCTACGCGGGAGTAAGGACCCAATTCGTTCCCAACCGTTTCGAAGTTAGCCTGATTTATAATCAGCGTTTTTTAGAGTTAATGCCTAAGTTTTCATTTCCTTGGTTCTCGCTTATCTATAATTGGAAACATCCCATCGTCGCCAAGGAAGATGGGCTAGAGGTCAATAGCAACCATCGCCTCAGTCTCTTTATTCCCTTCCCATAGTTTTTAGACGGCCGCACTTCCAATCAACAGCTGGACAGGGTAAGCCATTGAAATCTAGTGCCTATTTTGGACTCAAACTTGCTTAATAATTATCAATGAAGTTATATACTTGGGTCATGATTCTAGTTCTTTCTTTGAGCTCTCTCTCGAGCTTTGGACTTGATTCTTTTCCAACTACTGAAAATAGCGAATTCCATAGACTTGAACGCTCTCGTTTTTATGAAATGATCAACGGCGAAGCCGAGGCAATTCTAAAAAAACTTTCCTACCGCCTCACTAAAAAAGAACTTCGTTCTCTCCAAAAAGTGAGAGGTGTAGTGATTGAGATCCTAAAAAAGAATAATCCCTTTTTGCATATCAAAGAAATTTTAATCAAGCATGGTCTTGGGGCGGGACTTACCGCCGCACTCACTGAGGTCACCACCATTTTAATCCTGCCCTCGATTTTTACAGCCGCTGGACTCCCCGCCTTGGCAGTTTTTTCGGCCGCTTCGCCTTCTTTTGCCGTAACCGTGCCGGCCTATATAGCATGGTCTACTAACCGAGCTAAAAAGAAGCTTGGGAAGAGTTTAGGCATCACCAATATTAAGGCCCTCGATAAATTGCGAAAAGAATTGTTGCGCTTTTCTATTGAAACTAAAATCCACTCAGCTCTTATTCGCGAGGTTGGTGGACTTGAAGAGATTTCCATATTGAAGAGGAAGTTCGCGCGTTTTAGGTCACGACCGGTTGGCCACTCTATCGACCTTTTTGAATTGGAAACTATTTTCAAAAAACATATCGGAAGAAGTAGTTTTTCTATTATTAAAGAACATAATGAAAACCCGAAACTCTATGCCTGTTTATTGGCCAATCATATTAGGAACAATCCAGAAGCAGACAAGGCCTTTTTAAAGTTGGCCAGAGAGAGATTAAAAAACACACCAAAACCGCTTAACTTTCATCAAGAGTCGGAGCTCTTTACGGTTCATGAAAAATTACAATTCATTGATCAATTGAAAGAAGGTATTCACAAGTCTCAGAAAAATTATAAATCAGGTCTCGATAGTGGACTGATACCAAACAGGC
The DNA here is from genome assembly GCA_018646195.1 of Halobacteriovoraceae bacterium. GTDB lineage: Bacteria > Bdellovibrionota > Bacteriovoracia > Bacteriovoracales > Bacteriovoracaceae > JABGVH01. Next base: position 12,208 of record JABGVH010000082.1, on the reverse strand, counting down.
CATTTAAGGTAGTTAAGGAGTTCTATCAGAATATTCAAAACGACCTCAGCGCTATTGAGTACGATATTAAACGCTTCGAGTATGGGTTCCTCAATCAAATTTCTCTGGGGGAAGATGTTGAACATATTGCCTTTAAGCACTCCCCTGAGCTTTTTAATAAGAGGCTCCAGCTCTTAGAGAAAAATTTAAAAGCTATGCATTTTGATAAAAATTCCCCTGAATTCGCATCGCGTATAGGGCATAAGCTGAAGCTATTGGTGCAAAAAATGAGCAAAAGGAATCACCGTTGGCTCCCCTCAAAGCTGGCACTCGCCAGTCATAAATCCTGTTTTGGACTAATGCAATCGATACTTGCGACTCCATAGACTTTCTACTACCATTTAAAAGACTATTTAAATGAGGAGAATGCAATGGACGGTTTAGTTCAAAATATAGGACTTTTGTTTTTTAGAGTTTCTATAGGTTGTTTGATGATGTTTGGTCACGGCTGGGGCAAGCTAGTTAATTTTTCTAAAATTGCACCTGGTTTTCCCGACCCTCTTGGACTTGGCAGTACCGCTTCCTTGGGACTGACAGTATTCGCAGAATTTTTCTGCGCCTTTGCCATAATCCTGGGCCTTAAAACTCGCTGGGCCTCAATTCCGCTAGTAATTACTTTTTTGGTGATACCCTTTATCGTTCATGGTGGAGATCCTTGGCGTAAGCAAGAATTTGCAATCCTCTATCTAATTCCATTCATTACTTTAATGTGTATTGGTGGTGGTAAGTACGGGCTAGATTCAGTAATTAGCCGCAAAGGGTAATTGAAGATAGCGACCAAAGGCCCTCAAGGTCATGTACTGGGGGCTTAAGGCGTAATTGGCATACCAAAGCTTCTTGGCAATAACCCCTGAGAAGCTCCTCTCTCTGATCAATCCATTCTCAGGAATTTTCGCCATCAAGAATTTCATCGCCTTTACAAGAGTCATGTAAAAGGGAGATCGCTTGCCAGTTTTCTGGCGGTAGAGACGCTCGTAAGTTAAAAAAGGCTGGATGGCATAAGTCGTTAGCATGACGGTTGACTGACTTTTTATAAAACGCCCTTCAATAAAACTCTGATGGTCTTCTCCCCAGCCTCCATCGGCCCCCTGTTTTAAATAAAGCCAATGCAAGCTTGACCAGGCATCGTGGTGATTCCAACACCCGGTCTCTAAGAGAGCATCGGTCGCTTCGGCGGTGCCATAGGAAAAGGCCACTAACCAGCGCCCTTCCCAAAGATTTTTCTTCTTATCGCTTCTATTTTTCAACATGAATTTACAGGCCTTTTGAATGACCCGCTCCGAGGCCAAGTATTTAAAACGTGAGTGCTTCAAGTGGGCCAGGTATTTTAATATTCTTCCGGTAACATCGGTTTGGCCGAGGTCACTAAAGTCAGGCGCCTTATCAAAGAGCATTTGATAAAAACTATTGAAAGTGCTCGATGTACCTTTTTCCCAGGCGGGAAACCCGCCATCACTATTTTGTAATGCCATTACCCACTTATGCCCGCGGATAAAAGCGCGCTGAACTCTAGGGTCTGTCGCCAGTTGAGGACTCTTTAATAGCGCCTCTAAGTTAGCAGTGGCGACGTCACTATCTGGATAGTCGGGATTAGCTGGATCGAAAGACCAGCCACCGGGAACCAGCTGAGGGGTACTATAGGCCCAGTCCCCTTTAACTCTTACTTGGGTATTCACTATAAAGTCGACCGCCTTGTGATAGACGGCACTTGAAACATACTTCTTCCTATCCGGTAATTCATTGAGGCCGATAACCGTCTGGGGAGTGTCCCAGCCCGAGGCCATAATTTGTTGCATAAACCATTGCCCGTCGGGGGTCTGTCCTCGCCACGAAAGCAGACCACGAAAGCCCCTGTCGATTTCCTTTTGAAAAGAACCTATTCCATTGTCCTGCGCCTCTTGCAACGCCATTAAATTCATTAAGGCCTGGTAAATCGTATACCAGGTCCCTTCATTTGTTTGGCGTTTTAAAATCCATCCCAGCGCCTCTTGTGCCAGACGGTCATTGGAGCCTATGGCATAGCGGAGTTTACCAAATCCACGCCCGGCCTGTTGCAGCCACCCCTTGTTGAGAGGTTTTAACCGCTCGCCTCTTAAGTTGCCCTTTCTATAGTGCTGAAAGGCAACCAAGGGAATAAAGAGAGTTCGAAAAATTCCCATATTTTTAATATTGCCAGGAACTGGGTATTTGATGGTTAAGAGTTTCGGCGATAACTTGGCGAGAAAATTTGATTTAAGAATTCGAAGGGGTGCCAGCAGCATCTCTGAGCCAATATTGAGTTTCTTTACCCCACCCTTTCTCAAAAACCAGCGCCAGCCAGTGCTAACTCTACGGTCGTTTCTCGAAATGCCTACTTGCTCAAGGCATAGCAGGACAAGCCCAGTAATATCGAGGCTAGCAGTTCCACCGGGAACCTCGGCCCAGGTCTCTCTGCCTTCTCTCCACGAAAAAATTCGCTCAAGGCCCTGCTGTTTTAACTCGGGAGTCAGTTTTCCAAGCCGCTTTGAAAGCACTAAGAATAAGGCATCGAGGCTAGGATTGCCTTCGAAGGAGTCGACAAACGCCCCACTCTCACCTTGCAATGTCTCAAGAGCAGAGACCAGTGCCTGGGACTTCTGTTCCAAAAGACCGCGGTCGACATGCGCCGAGGAAAGTCCAGGCAGCAGAAGCACTAGGTAAAAAATAAGCGTAAATGAAGTTCGTCTCATAGTGTTTTTAAGTATTGGATTAGATCTTTTTTCTGATCCACACTTAGCACATTACGCCCTTCGCGAGTAAGAATTCTATTAGAATGCCCAAAATTTGACATACCTTTTCGGGTTGTATCGTAGAGATAAGCAGCGTCTTTCTTCCAAATATCAGGGGTTTTCTCCCCTGTAGGATAACCAACACAGTCACTATCAAAATCTCGTTGCTTATCTAGCGAGGCACCGGCCCAATATTTAGTCGGCCTCTTCTCTTCTGTCTCAAGTAGCGAGCAGAGATTAGGTACTGAATTATTGTGAAAATAGGGAAAGCGCGCCCAAATTCCAACTAGCGGAGGAGGAATATAACCCACTTGAGGAACCACTACCGTTTTCATCCACTTGGAGATCGCCAAGCGGTTGAGGTCTTTAGCGAAATACTTCATCCCTTGATAACGAAGAGGATCGGTCCCCACATCCTTATTCTTGCTCTTTCTTGGATAGAGCACTTTAGTGGTCGCCAGTTTTTCTTCAAGGCTTAGCTGATCTTGCTCTGGCAAATTCCAACCCTTCTGATAGGCGCCATGACACTTTCGACAGGTCTTATTAAAAACTTTTTCACCTCGCTTGGCCCCTACAAGGTCTATACTTTGAGCGCCAAAGAAATCAATATACTTAGGAGCTGGTGTCGCGAAAACGGCGGCGGTTAACTCGGCAATTTTTTGCTTATTAGCATGCATCCACTTTTCGAGAAGTTTTAAGTCAACTCCTCTGCCAATCTCATTCCAGAGAAAATTAGTGAGGATTGGATTGCCACTGACCATCGAACCATCCGAGAGCCAACGGGTTTTATATTTTAAATTCCACCAGACTGCCGGTTTGGAATCGGCTATCCCCTTATCGAAAAAGTGCGGCGTTTTAGGAACCTTAACTCGAGAGGCGTAGTCATCTTTCTTGCGCAAATTAAGAGAAAGCCCGACCTGCGCCAAGCTAGTATCGAGCCCAAGTTGAATTGGTTTTTTAACTCCGACAAAGTCCAGGGTATGTTTCACCTGGCGGATTAATTCAGTCTCGCCCTTAGTTCCACCAGTTGCCGCTTTAAAAAGCCATACCGGCAATTTCTTGAAGCCTTCTTTGGCATTTAAAAAGAGATGGTTGGCGCGTGGAAAACGATTGGTGAGCCCAATGACCTTTTGACCAAAGAGATTATTAGAGTGGCAAACGGTACAACTCATAGTCATACCTTCAACCGTTTCACCTTTGGCCTGGCGATCGATTAAGGTAAAACCCATCGGGCGCTCGGGACGGTAGCCGTCGGGAAAAGGCACATAGGTCGCCCCTGTTCCCTCTTCCTCTGGAAAGTCATTCAGACCCATCCAGCTAAACAGCTCCTCTTCACTTTTAAAAGGGCTGACTGTACGGCCCAAATAGTAAAGAATCCGCCGCAGACCTCCAGGTCGTTTGCCATTTAAAAAATCTTTTATCGGTCGCCAAGGGATTAAAAGTCCCGTCACATCGACTGGGTAATTCAGTGAATGCAGCCGCCCTGCTCTGACCACTGCCTGCAGTTCCTCAGCATTCAAATTGTACAAATTTCCGCGATCTCCGCCAGCAGGAATCTGGGCATCGACTCCCCAATCAGGGATATCCCAGCGCGCCTCTAAATTGGGGACGCCGCCAAAGGCGACAGAGGAAAGCAATAAGTAACTAAGCAGCAGAGTGAGATTTTTCATATTTGAAGCTTCTCAAAGGGCCCCTAGTCTGTCAAAAAGCACCTCTCAAATGCCCAGAATTGTTGGAGTTTTTACAATATCCCTGGCCCCTCAAAAGGCCCTAAACACGCAATATTGCGTCAAATCGCCAATACTTAACTATTTCACTCAAGAAATCACCATTTTGGGTCGATAATAGAGGTATGAAATTAGCTATTTTACTAGGGGCCACTCTCCTATTATTCAGCCTCACAAGCGCCGCCCAACCAGGTCGGGATTCCAATAATCCAGCAGGAAATCCTGGGACCGAGAGCGGACGCAATGAAGACTTGCTTGGCACAATGCTCGACAATCCTGATGTACAAAAGGCCAAAGAAAAATGTGAAAAAAGCTTCCCTACTATCGAGCTCGGAACCTGCATCTGGGACAGCGAAAAAAGTGGCCTCTCAGAAGACACAAAGAGTGCCTTGGCAGAACTGGCCAATCAAGGAGAATCTGACAATAAACAGCGCCTCGACGGCATAGATATAAGCCTCGATGAGGATAGTGAGCTGGCCGAGAAGCAAGAAAAAGAAAAGCGTTATGATAAGTCCTTTCGAAAACTTGAAGAGTACTTAGGAGAGCAACTTAAAGAAATTCTTTTTGTGAAAGGTGATGGTAAAGGTAAAGCCTCAACCATCGCCGAAGATAAAATGTTTTTCAAACTTTATAAATCACAAATTGGTAAAAACATCATTTCTACTCTGACCTCTTATTGTGTAGAGGCCAGTGCCACGTCAACGCCTCCTTATATGATTAAAAAAGATGTCACTGCTCGAAATGCTGTAAGGCAAACTAATTTAAAATCCCTTGAAAAAACTGTGTCTAAGAAAGATAAAGACGGAAATCCTACGGGAGAAAAAGTACTGGCCGCCAAGTCTAACTGGGACGGTTGTATCGTCAGTTTACAACATATTTGTTATAAAACTGAAAAATATATTACAGCGAGTAGTGTTTCTAGTGGCAGTTCTTCTCCTACAACAATTGTTTTCGAGCCAGAAAGAGATGCCGACCATGAATATTCAAATCAGCGAGCTTGCGCCGTCACTAATTACCTACGAGAATCTAGGCAGGCCCTCAACAGTACTGAGAAAATTGAAAAGAAATATGAAACACTTGCGGACCGAAAAGGCACAATTGCCGTTTCCAATGTTCGCCAATATGGTAGCGAAGACGCAGATAAGAAGGTCGATGAAATCTTGGTAAGAAGCTCCAATGAACTGGCCCAAGAATCTGGCTTTAAAGATGAAGCTGACGCCGAAGTCAAAAAGTTTGAGGAGTGCTTCAAAGACGGCCAATTGCAAGATGCCGAGGCCTGTAAAGAGTTCTTAGTTTCTGATGGTGAGGATAAGAAAAAAATAAAAGAAGAATTGGCTGAGTTAACGATAAGAAAAAATGCAGTCATCGAACGACTCGCTGCTAAAAACCTAAAAAACGATGCCGAAGGAAAAGAAGTACTTAAAGGGATCTTGGAAGAACAAGGATATGATTTTGAAACTGAGCTTGGGGTGGCCGGTAGCTTTGAAAAATTAAGAGATAAAATTAAGCAACGCTACGATAATGAGAAAAGCGGCCTAATCGCTCGCCTCAACGATAAGCTCAACCTCTCCAAGGAAGATGGCCAAATCACTCAAGAAGACGACAAAGCTAGATTGAGCACAATTGGGGACGAACTAAAGGCCAAGACAGAGCGCTTTCAAGACCTGGTTCGCTTTAATAATATTGTTTCAAGTTATTTAGATATCGAAGGGGGCAGTAAAAATACTTACGCTGCAGCTGTAGAATTGAAAGATTCGGGAGACCCTGGTCAGAGAGATCCTGGCTCAACATTTAACTCCGATGCTGTTAAAGCCGCCATTACTGAAACTAAGCAGGACGTCAGCGACGCTGTACAATCGGAGGACACTACGACTCTTGGTGTCAGCGAAATCAACGATAATCTACTCAACATAAGTAAAAAAGAAGATAAAACTCTCTTTCTCAAGGCCAAAGAAGATAATGGAGGTGTTAACCCATCCCCTCCAGACGATGACAATGGCGCTCAATAAATCCTTCCCACTTCACACCCCCAGCAAATACAGCTAATATACCTTCCACAACGCAAACCTTAATAAGGAAGGAAACGTGAATTACTTCAGCGATGAATCGGAGTGGAAGTGGCTGTTTAGAAATGGCCTGGATTGGGACAAGATTCTTCCCTTGTACTATCCATCTTACCCAACCGAGGATGGACTAGAGAGTAAAGAAGAAGTCATCGACTTCTTGGAAGAGTTAATGGGGGCGCTAGGAGATTGGGCCTCAGGTTCTGTTGCAGAACGGGCCGAAAAATTTGATTTGGAGGGGCCAGGTACCGTCGAAAATGGACGCCAGGTTCCCAACCAACATTTGAAAGACTTGATTCGCGAGGGTACTGAACTCTCGGTCTTTGGTCTTCCCCTACCCCGCGAGTACGGCGGGATGCAGGCACCAGCGACATTGTATTTGTTAATGCTTGGTCAAGTGGCACGCTCTTGCTTGTCATCAACTTCGGCGATCGCATTTTTCACTTCAATGGGTGAAATGATCATGCGCTACTGCGACAAAGAAACTCAAGAGCGCTTGATGCCAAAAGTTATCGCCGGCGAAATTAGTGGCTCAATGAACCTCACCGAACCTGGTTGTGGATCAGACCTAGGTATGATTAAGACCAGCGCCGCCCTCCAAGATGATGGCACCTACCTGCTTAACGGCAGCAAGTGTTTTATCACCAATGGTGGTGGTGGAATCGCCTTTGTCTTGGCGAAAGTTAAAGGTGATCCCGATGACCTGTCAGGAATTTCCATGTTCTTTATGGAGCAAGACCCTGAGGGAAGCGACGGTACTCCAAACTTTAACGTCTCTAAGAATGAATCAAAATTTGGCATGCATGGCTCCTACACTACTGAGGTGATCTATGAAAATAGCGTCGCCAAGATGGTAGGAGAACAGGGTCAGGGCTTTAAGTACATGCTGCACTTAATGAATGAAGCGCGGATCGCCACTGGCATGCAAGCGCTTGGTGGAATTGAGGGTTGCCTGGCCTACGCCAGAAAATACGCAGAGGAGCGAGTTCAATTTGGTAAGCCAATCGCTGAGTTGCCACTTTTTAAGAGAAATCTTGAAGACTGGGAAACAGAGCGGGACGCCCTTCGAGCAATGTTGGTAGATAGTGCCTCGCACTTTGATATCTACCTGGCCCTCGACCATAAGAAATCGTCAACCAATGACCTCTCAAAGGAAGAGGAAGCGCTACTTAAGGAGGCCCTGCTTTGGTCACGGAAGCGAACTCCATTAATTAAGTACTACGCTTGCGAGGCCTATACGACCCTGTCACAGAAGGCGATTCAAGCGCTTGGTGGTTACGGCTATATGAATGAGTATCCGGTGGGGCGTTATCACCGCGACTCCTTTGGGCCCTTGCTCTACGAAGGGACTTCTCAAATTCAGGCCTTGATGGCGCTTAAAGATATGATTAAATACGCCATTAAGGATCCCAAGCGTTTCGCCGGCAGCATTTTTGCCAAGCACCCTACCAGTGCCTTTTTAAATGGCGAAAATGAATGGTCAAAGGCCTTTAAGAGCACTCACTACCGTTTTAAAAAGAAAATGGTGAAGCTCTTTTTCAGCGCCCTTAAACCCGACCAGGCCTCAAAAATGCTGGATTTTAAGAATTGGCAGAGAGAGGACAACGTCAATGACTTAATGGAACACGCTGAAACGCTTTGCCAAGGACTGGCCTATATGGAAACTCTAAGGGTTCTATGTGAGCACTCCAATAAGGATGCGCAGAGAAAGGGACTCTTTATGCGTTATCACCAGCTAGTAAAACCTCGTCTTGAGGCGATTTACTGCGACTGGGACCTACGGACAGGAAAATAGTTTTTCAAACCGTCCTTGTTAGCTTTAAAATAGAGCAAACAAGGATGGTTTTATGAATAAATGGATTTTACTAGTTCTTCTTTGTACTAACTTACTAAGCTGCTCGTCGCTGACCACAGAAGGTGACCTGGCCGAAGTAAAGGAATTCCCGCGCTTTCATAAACGCCCTGTGCTAGTTCGCATCTACCGGCAATTCGACGGACTTCTCGATGACCGCAAGGCGCATAGCTACTATATGCCGGACAAGAATTTGGAGATCAGAGTTAAAAAGGCACTTCATAAAATGAATCTTTTTAGCAGTGTTGAGCTGATCCAAATTCCCGAGCAAAAAACCGAAACATCTTTTGAGTTTAAGGTGGTGGAAAACCGGATCCGCCCCACCCGCTTCGAATTTAAAAAGTATGGCGAAATTTTAGATATCGTCGCCTACAGCAATCATAAATTAGTCAATAAACCAACCAACCCAATTGGCGACTACTTGTCTATGCCCTGGCATGCCCTTTCATTGGTTACATTGGGTCTAATCCCCTTAACCAAAAAGCGCCAAGAACATTTCAAAGTAAAAGTTTGGAATCGTTTTGAAAAAGAACCGTGGGAAAAATATTTACATGATAAATCAACTCAATGGACCAGTACTGTTTTCACTTTCCATTCACGGGCCAAGGGACCTAGCCCTGACCCAAAAGAAACCGATTGGTTCGAAGAAAATATCGTTCGGAATTTAGTAAAAAAAGCGATAACCAGTGGTTCACTTCGCTCTTATAATCCCGATTACCGCGCCAAGCTCTAGCTTAACTAATTTATTTTTTTACTAGCTCGCGACACTTTTCGAGAAGACCTAGAGATTCGAGTCCTCCTGAACTTTTAACTTGCCTGGCGGAACTTACATCACAGTATTTCTTTGACCATGACTTAAGATGATTAACCAATGACTTATAGGCCTCTTTTGAGACTGTGTCTTTTTTAAGGAAAACTGGAAGTTTTTCAAAGGCCGAAATTTTTTGTTTGCCATTAAAGTGAGTCAAGATATTGCTATAGTTTTTATAGGCAGAGTAGGAACATTTTTTCATATCCCTTTCTCTCTTGGCGGCGGCAAATTTATCAGCTGAGCTCATCCCAGGTTCATCTATGTCGAGTCCGTGATCTGACGGGTTGGCGAGAATTTGATTTACTTTATCCATGCGACGGTAGGCCGATTTTCCAAGCTCTACTAAATTTTTACTGCGATTTTTCAAGAGGTAATTAAACTTAGAGACTTCCAGGTTTTCACAGGCACCCTCAATTCGAATTCCAGCGTGAACGCTAAAAGCGGTAAATAGACCTAGAAACAACAGTAAAATAAAGTTCTTCATGGGACTCTCCTCAAATTTGTCATTTGTTTTTCGTCTTTTAAATGTGCAAGTGGAGTACCAAAATGAGGACCTATTTTAAGCCCTTTAGGGGTCACAAAATAGTCAAAAGGCCGGCACTGTCTGATGCTTGGACAGTACCGCTAAACTACTGTTATTACTAAGGTTCTCTAGAGCAGGCCTGAGACGCCTTGTCCATCGCCGTAGTGCTATTATTATCCCTGAAGTAGATCTTATAATAGCGCTCAAAACAGGCCAGGGAGGTACCATTACGGCCTCTCTGGGCCTTAATATTGCCAACTGCCTTGGAGGCAGCACTGCTTGAAGTAACGTCTCTAAAGTGCTTTTTATAGGCCCACTCAATCAGTGTCAATTGGCGCTCGACTCCTCGAGTGGCCTCTTCCCCTGCGCTTTGCATCGCCTCCCCAGCACTGAGGTCGCGAAAATGCTTACTATAAAGAAAATCCAGAACCTCGAGGTCGACTACCCTCTTACAAATATTTTGCGAACGGTCCATCGCTTCTGAATTGTTATAGGTGCGACGAAACCTGTCATAGGAAAAATCAACACACCTGCGATACAACTCAGGATCTGTTGAGGTGCCATCTCTAAGCAAAGCATAGGCCTGTTTAAGTAAACTCTGAGTCTCTTTTAGCTCACTAATTCCCGCCTCACTAAAACTGACTTCGTCTTCAACTTTAAGTGCCAAGTTTCGAATATTGCGCTTCAATTGCCTGGTGTCTTGGGCCCACAAATTACTGGTCAATAATCCCAGCATAAGTACCACTACTAATTTCTTCATACCTTCCTCCCGATTAAAAGCTGATGCTATCAATCTAGAAGCAGTAATGGCAAATAGTGCATTTAGTTAGAAATAAATTGAACGCTGTGATTGTCTATGTAGCGGTCATTATTAGGGCAGGTGTATTTTTCAGTGTAATCTAAAATCAGGCCGAGATTAGGGTCACTGCCATTTGAAGTAAAAATTCGATAAGTGTCGTAGCGGTACATTTCAAACTCATCTCGGGCGTACTGGTGCTGGTCGGCCCTACCCCAATTAATCACCATGACATCCTCTAGACCACTTTTTTGGAAGGTATAGAGCTGACGAATAAGGACTGATGGCTGGTGTAGGTTCTTGGCCTTGCCACCACTGAGAAGCTCACCACATATTGGACTAAAAGCATTGCCTTCATCTGTTTCCGGGCCTGGAGTATCTGCCCCTACCGCCGGATTTTGTTGATAAACCAAAATGTCATTGGCCTCTTCTAAAGTCGTAGCGGCGTCGGAGTTTGCAATAATATTTCCTTCGCAGCCCACTACTTGAACGTGAAAGTTAAAGGGATTGCCCATGCGAGAAGTCGTAAAATTGAGGCGTTTTTGTTTGAGTGCGTAGCAAACCCGCAAAGCTATTTCCATTTCTTCTTCGGTTAAGTCAACTGCTACCGTGGGCAGGGTACTGCCGAAAGTAACTACCCCTTTTTTCTGCTTAGCTGCCTTATAACCACAAGCGCTGGTCAGCGTCAGTAGCAGGCCGAAGAGAATAGTCGTGAATGGAATCCTTAGACTTGTCATCACATAGTGATATCGGTATTCCCTAGGTATAACTTAAGGAAAATCGTAGGGTTTTATGCTGAAACGGCCACAACGGAGGGCAATTGAAATTAACTAAGTCGACTTTACAAGCGCCTACACCCTGCCACAGCTGGGTAGATACTGAGGACAATAGTCAGACTCTTTACTCCAAGACCTATGATGAAAACTGCCATAGTACTTCCGGTGCACTTTCAGAGACCTATTTTAATTATGTTGAAGGCTGCCATATCTGCCAGCGGATGGAGGCCACTAGTGAAGAAGCCTTTACAATCTTAGAAGTTGGGCTAGGTCTAGGCCTTGGTGTCAAAGCAACCTTTGAAAAATTACAAAGTAAGGCGATTGGCCGCCCCCTGCACTTTATCTCACTTGAGATAGATCCAATGCTTGTAAACCTAGTTCAAAAAGAAACTATCATAGAGGCGGCCAGCTTCCCAGGCCTCAACGACCTTAAAAAATTACAACTCGATGGCGATACTATCTATCAAGCACAAAAGGGCCAGAACAAGTTAAGTATCCTAATTGGCGACGCTAGAAATACAGTTCAAGCCTTATCAAAAATCACTGACTCTCCAATAAATGCCATCTATCAGGATGCCTTTTCTCCCAAGAAGAATGCTTGTTTGTGGACTACAGAATGGTTCCGGCAGTTAGCACACCTTTCCTCTAAAGATGTAATCCTCTCTACCTATAGTTCTTCTACTCGCATAAGACTTGCTCTTAGAGAGGCCGGCTTCAATGTTTTCAGCGCCAGTGGATTTGCTGCTAAAAAACACGCCACTAGAGCGGCACTGAGCAGTACTCTCCAAAATTACCAATCCCTAGAAGATACACTTGCCGTTTCCCAGACCACTTCCTTGAAAGACGCTGAACTGAGCGATCCCAATTCAGACTA
>JABGVH010000248.1 GCA_018646195.1 Halobacteriovoraceae bacterium | reverse complement strand
ATATAAACCAAGACTCGTCCGACCCCGAAGAACTTCAATAGTTCAAACCACTCTTAAAATCTACTGCGAAAGATAAACTACCCCGGCGGCGGTAACTACCATGACCGAAGCTTTCTTGCCTCCGTTGCGGTAGAGAATTTTATACTTTTTAGGAGGCTTAGCGCCAAAGATGTCGTCTAGCATAGAAAAGCGATTGTGCATGCGGCGACGGAGCATATTTCCGCTGTGGCCGCGACCGCCATCAGTCTGTAGGTAATGACGGACAGTTTCCGCGAAGTCTTCGTGCAGGCTTGGTGCGTTCTGTGGGTCGGCAGCTTGGCGCATTCTAATATCCGCATCGGCGTATGAAGAGGCGGCCTTCTTACCATCGTCAATAAAGTGAGTGCGCCATCCCGACGGTTCATAGTCGTCGAATTTTTTGGCCGCCATGACGTGACCAAATTCATGAGAGAAATCACCACTTCCAATTTTGGGAATTTTTCCATCAGCTGAATAAAAGGTTATGGATTTTCCGTCACTAGAGGCCCGAATACCCTGTATCGCCGATCCGTTGCCACCACTTTGAAGAACTTCTCCCCCTGAAGAATACTGAGTAACGATGACTTCATCCAGTTTAGCGGCTTCACTAACCGGTAGTTCGGCCAGCTGTTTTTGGATCTCGTCTAATAGCTCCTGTGAAGTCTTCTCTTTTGGTGTAATGATTTTAATATCGTGAGTTTTATTATTTTTAAGAGTCAATGAGGCCTTCGATAGCTTAACTTCTGTTTTGGCAGTTTCTGGATAGGTCTTAAATTTTTTGGCCAATATACTACCGTCTTCAGCCGTTTCTCTTAAGACTATTTCAAAGGCATCGTCAGCACTTGTGGGGTTAGGGTTTTGGTGGATATCATCAATGAACCAAACTTTCCCGTTACTATCTTTAATTCTTTTCTGAGGGGAACGGGCGGCTAGCTTTAGTTCGTCTGCTGTAAATGAACCGCCATTACTAGTTTTAATTTTTCCACTCATAGCACCTGCAACTTTATAATCTGAGACTACCTCCGTGCTGGTGATTTTTACTTTATCTATCCCCACTCTTTCGATATTTTTGGCGGCCACTTTCCTAGTTGAAGACTTTGAGCCGGCGACAAAGACTTGTTGTCCAGGTTTTACCGCTTTGGTGACTACTATCCCTTCAGCAGGTCTTGCCGCCTGGCCTAATTTCTTAAGACCTTTAAAAGTTTTTCCCAAGATGGCAATCCCATCAGCACTGGCAAAAACGGCATTCCAAAACATCGCCTTATTATCCGAGTCCCACTCGTCAAAGCTCTTATTCATTTCTTCAGGCGAGCCAAATTGTCCCGAGAGAGAGCCCAGATAACGGGACTGGGCGCGATTGAATTGATCGCGTTTTTTCATGTTCTCCGTGACGTCATGGGTGAACATCACCGCTCCACCCACCATCAATGCGCTGGGTGGAAATAGCATTGCAGTTGTCACCATCGCCATTCCCCCAACGGACAAAACCATTACTTGAGCGGCGGTACTATTGACGAACTCGCTACCCCAATACTCTTCCATTTTTTCTTTGAAAGAGCGCTTCAGTGACTTATCACAGCGGAGCAAATTGCAATCGGCCATATTATAGGCGGGATTCTCGTAGAGTAGGCGCGTCCTAACTTGTTGGTGGGATGCCAGCTTGCAAGTATTTTCTGGGTCATCGAGAGCGACTCCCTGTTTACAAATATCCGCCACACCAGCTTCAGCAAGAGAAGCGGCTTTTTTTATAGAATCTTTTAATAGGTCGTGCTGCTCTTTACTGCTATTCACACTGTCATCGAGATTTTGGAAGAGCGGTCGGCAATTCTGATAGTCCCGGTCTTGAATGCGAAACATTTGCAAAGTGTCTGTTACCAATCCTGTTTGCTCATGGCAGACACTATTCTTTTTAGTTTTGAGGTTAAGGACCGGGCCATAGCGAGCAAGTAGTGACTGATACTCTTTATTGAGTTGATCTAGTTTTCTTGTATAACCTAAACGCCTGTCGCGATGGAATTCGATATCCCTTTGCATCGCACTGTCGACTAAGTTGCGACGGAACATTTTATAGTAAGCTTGTAGCTGTTTTGATGTTTCATCTAATAGGTTAATAATTCCTGTTGCTAGCTGGCGATTCTCCCTCAGCTTCTCTGCACCTTCTTGCATTGGAGCTAAAAGTTTTTGGGCACTCTCTTCTAGCTTTCCTTTCTTTTGACCGTTCAAAAAACTTTCGGCCTCCAGTAATTCAAGAGCTGCCGGCTGACTTCCATAAGCATGGTCTAATTCATTCTTTCGCATAAGTCCTGCGCCATCGATTAAACTACCGCATTGACTAGGGATTTTAACCTCTACTCCCAAGGCCTTGTACTCCGCTAAGGCTGTTAGTTTTTCAGTCAAGATGCGAGTTTTAAGGGTCCTAAGATAGTTCTTATACAGAATATCTCCAGAGCTATTGGCGAGCTTTTCACCGGCCATTGCTGGAAAAAGAGGTTGCTGACAGACTCCGGTTGCAGGGACTATTTGATAATTCCTGTCCTTACAGTCCTTACCCAGATTTATAAATCCTTTATTTGTTCCATAGTCTTCACTTGTTAAATCCTGACCAGCACTCCAAAGAGCAAGACCACCTACGCCGCCGACACCCTCTCTCCCGAGTTTGAGTAGTTGGCGAAAATGTTCTCTCTCATGTGGGGGAAGTCCCGCTCCAAGACTTGTTAATTCATTTAACGCTTGATCTATTGCCGGGCATTGGTAGTTTTTGGTTTTAGTATTGGAACCAGATAGGTCATGATACTGACGCCTAAGCTCGCCAAACTCCTTGGCCTTTTTTAAAGAAAGCTGGTTGAGCTGACCTTTTTTAACCGGGTCCAATTCTCTCTTATAGGCCGAATAGAGATTGTCATTATCATAGCGGAGCTGATCCAATTTAGTGCGCCTAATACCATTTCTAGAAGCAGCTGACTTATTATCCCGATGCTGGTGTTTTGTTTCTAGATACTTCTTGAGCAGGCCTTGATATTCAGATTGCTTTCGAACTTCCTCTGAATTTTTTCCTTTTAAAAGAGCATCCAATTGATCCTCTAGATTATTTTGCAAAGCATAGAGCCGGTCGATTTCGAGATACTCTGGAGAGGTAGGATTAATGCTATTGGCCCGGACCTGGCGGTCACTTCTATAAACTTGATTGCGTGCTTGTAATTCGCTGGCCAAACCGACGGCCTTCGAGGCCAGCGCTTGAGCTAGGTCACCTTGAAGTTCTGGCGGAATTTTCTCACTGCTCTTTTTAAAGTCGTCGATAAAATTCAATAGATCATTATCATCTTTCTCGCAGCCAACTTCCGTTAGGGGATAGGCTTTTAGAGCGCCCATTTTGGTAACAGCCCTCTGTAGCGGAGCATAGCTTTGGTATAATTTACTAGTTT
>JABGVH010000179.1 GCA_018646195.1 Halobacteriovoraceae bacterium | reverse complement strand
TAGCAGGCTTTAATAGCAAAATGGTCGAAGGGGTCAAGTACGGAATAATTACTATTGAGGCCAATCAATCGGGGCAGATAGACATGCCTCAACTGAAAAATGTTGTAAAAGAATACGGCGAGAGGATTGCCGGTATTATGGTTACGAATCCTAACACATCTGGAATTTTTGAAGATAATTTTAAGGAAATGGCAGACCTTATCCACTCCGTTGATGGCCTAGTTTATATGGATGGGGCAAACATGAATGCTATTGCTGGATGGGTAGACCTAGATAGACTTGGTGTAGATGCGGTCCATAATAACCTCCACAAAACGTGGACAATTCCTCATGGTGGAGGCGGACCAGGTGATGCGATAGTAGCCGTTAGTAAAAAGCTGGTACAGTACCTACCTGGAATTCAAGTTAACAAAGAAGACGATGGCCGGTTTAACACCTTTAGGCCCTCAAAGAGTATAGGCCAATTTCATCGCCATCATGGTAATTTTGCACATAAGGTGCGTTGCTATACTTATCTAAAAGCACTCGGTACAGAAGGCCTAAGAAAAATGAGCGCAGTTGCAGTTCTTTCGGCACAGTATCTATTCCATAGGCTAAACGAAACCTATCCTACTCTACCGTTAGGTACAGAAGAAATTAGTAGAATGCATGAGTTTATCATTACGCTGCCGCAAGACTTATTTGATAGCATCGCGGCGACTGGCACGCCCAAGTCTCAGGTAATGGCAAAACTAGGAAAGCTATACTTAGACTTTGGGCTTCATGCTCCGACCGTGGCCTTTCCAGAGGTATATGGTTTGATGATCGAACCGACAGAAAGTTTTAGCAAAGCTGAGCTAGACCGATTTTGTGAAATCGTTTTATCAATGCATAAAATGTTAAAGGAGACACCAGAAGTTTTAAAAACAGCTCCACATTTTACACCTATTCAAAAGGTCGATGAAGTTTTGGCCAATAAGAATCTCAAGCTATGGGAGCCAATTATAGAACTACCGGAAGTGCGAGAAAATAAAATCGAGCCTGGAAAACTTAAAGAAATGGCGATAGGTGAAATATGTAGCCTTATACTAGAGGCCCACAAAAAATAATTTAATTGGCGGGGATAAAGACCCTGTCGATTGGCCTACCAGTACTTTTCATATTTTCCTTATTACTACTGTTCAAATAATCTTCAGGAATAGTTCCATCCCTCTTTATTTTTGCCTCTATAGCATCAAATACAGTTACTTTTGTCCGGTAAGATTTCCTAAGAATCCAACCAACCAATGGTGAGATTGCAAGTCCACCTCTAATAACTCCTTCTGGGAATGCCATATCGTATCCTTTCCACCAGCGAATACGTTTTCCATTTATTCTGATATTTCTTACTACTTTCTTTCCGAAGATATTTTTTTTCCATTTAAAAGTAACACCACTGATCGACAGGGGAATTCCGAGGTTCATAACAGCTTGGAAGACTGCTTTGATTAAAACACCTGGAACTTTTGCTCTGTATACATACCATCCAAACTTGTCTTTAAAATCAAACCATCTAGGATGAGAATTCATAACATCTTTGCGAGTGATATCGCCGATTGGAAAATTTCCACTGGTCATTCCCGGGGTATGCATAGAGACCTGGCTTCCAACACTATCAAGCATGGCCTCGGTAACATAAAAACTCCAAAGCATGCGGACATTTTCTGTTGATCTCTGAAGTGCAGAGTAACCTACTAATTCCTCGAGATATTTTTTACCAAAATAATCTTCAACTTCTTTTTTTGTTTCTTGAACATAGTCGTCGACTTCCTCATCTTTATCTATATTAACTACGTCGATAAGTTCATATTTAACGACTTTACGAATGCCATTTTTATCAATATCTATAATTATTCTTCCTAACTTTTCACCATGTTGCCCCGCCTGAACAATCGGGACTTTCTTTTTAAGACGATTTTTTTGAAAATAAGGTCGATAAAGCGAATCGTGGGAATGGCCACCAATTACCAAATCGATATACTTGGTTTTCTTTGCCAGCTTCTTATCTTTTTTAAGACCTAAATGGGTTAGAGCAATAACTACATTATTGCCTCTCTTTTTCAATATTTTTTCATATTTTTTGGCGACACTAATAGGCTTGTTAATTTTTCCATCAGTGACTCTCCATTCAAAAACAATTTCATCAGTAGTTAACCCTAGAAAGGCCAATTTAATGCCGTCAATTTCGAATTCCTTATAAGGCCTCATGTGATTTTTAAGATTGGTATACTTGTCGTGTATAACCATATTGGCACCTAGGTAGGCAAAGTTAGGAGGCACATCCCCCACTATGTCATCAAGGCTTTGGGTACCCATTAAATAGTCGTGGTTACCAACTACCACTGCGTCGTAGCCCATTTGGTTTTGTATATCAAAAGAACGACGGCCTTCACCGGCCATATAGAAAAGGTTTCCTTCCATAAAATCGCCGGCATCTACAACTAATGTCGGAATGTTTTTATCCAATCCCTCTTTCTTATATTTTTCAATCAGACTTTTTAGTCGTGCATATCCACCAACCGCCGGTTGATGGACAGAATGTTCAAAAAATGAATGAACATCATTGGTATGAAGTATTTGAATTAGCCTGGCCTCTAGCGGCAAACTAATTGATAAAATAGAAAAGAAAAGTATCTTCCGTAAAACTCTCATTGAACCACTCCAAACGGAACGCAATCCTTGCGTGCCACGTTAAAAGTGTCTCATTTTTAAATTTTAATAGGTTCTGTCGGTAAGATTTACTTGGATAATGGGAGAAACTGAGAGTTTTGCACGCAAGGGGCCAGGCATTTTTTGCCGGTGGACCATTTCCCCTGGCCATAATGTGAGTCCAAGGTGCCTATTTCACGCATCTTATTAACTAAGGCCTCCCAAATTGAAACTTTGGATCGAGAAATCTTTCGTAGCAAGTACTTAACAACTCCACTAATTCCAAGACCTCCTAAAACGATTCCTTCAGGTAGTGCCACTCTATATCTCTTGTAGCTCTTTATGCTTTCTCCATTAACTTGAATATTTGTTACTCGGTACTTAGATTGAATGCCTAAATAACCACCCAGGGACCCAGTGTCCTCGTAGCCGCCCAATACGTCGTTTCCAACCCAGTCTAAATCAACATCTAGTTCTTCACTATCGCGATTTACAAGATCAAATGTAATTCCGGAAAATGCTAGGGGCTGTTGCCCTTTTAATGCAAATCGAATAACCGATTTTAAAATTACACCATAGATATCGACATAATAAACATGCCAACCCTCTTTTTGATTAACATCAAAAACCCTAGAGTAAGCATTATATATACTCTCTCTAGTGACAGGTCCTGGAGGGACATCTGCTCCCCCAAAGCCTGGTGCATGAAAAGCAATATCGGCATTTACAGACTCTTTGATAGCATCTGTCGCAAAAGCGGTCCAAGGAGTTAGCCTATCCCAAGAATTTAGTAGATAGACATCACTATGTCCTATCACCTCATGCAGCCACTCTTTGCCATATAATTTATCAATCATTTTCCTACTTTCGGACACAAAGTTTTTTACGGTGATGTCTTCCTCTACTTTAGTATCTACCGGGAGTAACTCATAGCTAACTAATTTTACCGGTCTACCTTTTTCAATATCTAAAACAATTTTCCCAAGATATTCTCCATGGTAGCCAGGATGAACCACTGGAATTTTTCGACCATCTTTATTTTTAAAGTATAAAGGCTTCTTTAAAATTGTGTGAGAGTGGCCACCAAAAACAAAATCAATGTCTTTAGATTTTTTCACCAATTTTTCATCGGCCCAAAGCCCAAGGTGAGTTAATGCAAAAACAAAATCTGCACTTCCGTTCTTTTTTAACTTTTTGGCCAGTTTGCTTCCTACTTTAACGGGGCTTTTAATTTTTCCTTGATCAAAGCGCCACTTATAAAGCCGGTCATCAGTAGTTAATCCAATGATTGAGACTTTTGCTCCTCCAACATTAATCTTAAATAGGTCCTCAACAGTTTTCTTGAGGGGAGAAAAAAAGGAAGTATTTTTCATTTTCATATTGGCACTAAGTAATTTAAATTGTGGAGGGTACTCTTTGACTATTTTAGAAAGTTCCTTGGAACCCATTAGGAAGTCATGATTACCAATCACAACAGCATCGTAGCCCATATAATTCATTATATTAAAACTTCGGCGCCCTCGATCAGCATTATAAAATATAGTGCCTTCCATAAAATCACCGGAATCTAACAAAATAGATCGGATGCCATTTTTCAAGGCCTCGGCTTTCTGATCGTCTATTAACTTTTTAACTCTGGCGTAACCACCGATATTAGGATTTCGGATGCTATTTTCAAAAAAAGAATGCATGTCGCTAGTATGGAGAATTTGTATCAGCTCGGCCTTAAGTTGACCGCAAAATAGCGCGCTTAAAATAAAGGCCATTTTAAAAATCGATTGCATAGACGTCTCTCCCGGTACCGGCCAAATTAACAATTAGAAATGCTTGTGACAAACAAGGAGTAGATTTTATAGGCTATCCCTCAATATTACGCATAGCATCAAAAAACATAAATCACTGTAGGCACTTCCAGCTCCGAATGATACAACCCTAGCTAGAGAGAGCTAATATGGATAAACGCTGCACATTTGCCATCATTTCCCACCCAGATGCTGGGAAAACCACCATGACTGAGAAACTACTTTGGTTCGGCCAGGTTGTCCGAGATATGGGCATGGTTAAATCAAAACAAGGGCAATATGCCAAAAGTGACTGGATGGAGATGGAAAAAGAAAGGGGAATCTCGATTACTTCCTCTGTTATGAGCTTTCCCTACCAAGACCGGGCGATGCACTTATTGGACACTCCTGGGCATAAGGACTTCTCAGAGGACACCTACCGGACCTTAACCGCTGTAGAATCGGTTCTAATGATGATTGATGCCGCCAAAGGCGTGGAGGCGCAAACAGTTAAGCTTATGGAAGTTTGCCGTATGCGTGACACCCCTATTGTTACTTTTATAAATAAATTCGACAGGGACTCTTTAGGACCTTTTGAGCTGATAGATAATATTGAAAAAATTCTAAATATCCAATGCGCCCCCATGACCTGGCCTATCGGAGATGGAGTAGACTTTAAAGGAGTCTACGATCTCACAAAAAAGCAGATCGTTTCATTTGATAATAAAGGTGACCCGACTAATCCAAAAATTATAGATGCCTCAGATCTAAATTCACCAGAAGTTACGTCTTATATTGGCGAAGAACTTTTAGAGGTATTAGAAGAAGAGCTTTTGATGGTCCAAGAGTTAATGCCCAAGCTTGATCGAGAGGAATTCCTGGCCGGCATCCAAACACCCGTATTTTTCGGAACTGCCCTATACAATTTCGGAGTAAAAGAAATACTCGATATTATTGCAGAGGAATGCCCAGGGCCACACGAAAGAGAAGTAAAGCTTCCACCCTATGATGAAGAAGCAAGAACTCGCATGATATCACCTAGTGAAGAGAAGTTTTCTGGCTTTATATTTAAAATACAGGCCAATATGGACAAGAGACATAGGGACCGCGTTGCCTTTATGAGAGTCTGCTCCGGAGTGTTTAAGCGTAATCAGAAAATTTTTCATGTCCGAACGGGTAAAGATATTAAGATTCCTGCACCATTGATTTTTCAAGCACAGGACCGTGAAATTACCGAAGAGGCATTGCCTGGTGACATAATTGGGCTGCATGATACCGGTAAGTTCCAAATTGGTGATACCTTTAGCGAAGGTGAGAAAATTCAATATACTGGGATTCCTTGTTTCGCCCCTGAGATATTCAATAAAATTAACTTGAAAGATCCAATGAAGGCAAAACAACTTGATAAAGGGCTTCAACAACTATCCGAGGAAGGAACAGTCCAATTATTTACAAGGCATACCGTTAAAGAAAAGATACTAGGAGCGGTAGGCGCCTTGCAATTCGAGGTTGTTAAACACCGCCTAGAAACCGAATATGGAGTACACGGCGAGTATCAAAATTACCCTTTTGTTGGGATAAGGTGGCTAAAATTTGTCGATGACAAAATGAGAGATACCTTCATTTCAGAAAATTCTAACAATATCTGCTACGATGGTAAAAATCGAACCTGCTTTTCAGTTAAAAGCGAATGGGATTTAAAACTTGCATCCGATAAAAATCCTGATGTACAGTTTTTTAAATCTTCTGACTATAAATAGGCAAAAGTTAATTTTTACAGAAAAATTATATAGTATCCTCCTTGCAAAAAAACTCTTTCGATTTTAAAATAAAGCAATGAAGTCTCCTTTACAAAAGCTGGCCTTATCTTGGTCTATTTTACTTACAGTTATAAGCCTACCTCCAGCTTTTAGTTTCTTACTTGGCTTTGGGATTCAGGATTCTTCAACTTGGGTTCTCTCAGTAATACTATTCTCTTTGACCATATCCATTATTATTGCAAAAGAATCACCAAAATATTTGGCAACTTGCCTGGGCCTTTTTGCGGTACTTAGTTTCGAGTATAGCTTTCGTATTGCCATGCGCCTGCTTGCCCCTCCCAAAATGCTAAGCACTCTGACCAAAATTGGTGACATGACGGAAACTCGAAATCACAGCTACAGTGGACACCCTTTCTTCCACTACCTTGGAAAACCAGGCAAAAGACTTTCAAATAACGAGGGAGGTTTTGATGGCCCCTTCAATAAGCATGGACATATTGGAAAAAATTTCACAAAAAACAAAGTTAAGGGAAAAGTTCGAATACTTGCCTTCGGAGGATCAACCACCAGGAGTGGGTACCCCTATTTATTAGAAAAAAAATTAAATTTTGATAAATTTCAAAAATATGAAGTTTTTAACCTAGGTCTCGACGGATATACCTCGGCACATATACTTTCGATGTTTGCCTTAAAGTTTCAGCACTGGGATGCAGATTTAATAGTGTTGCATACTGGTTGGAATGAACGAGATCTAAGGAATACTAACTCCGCGAAACAGCAGCTAGGTTACAACGCTGTATTTAAATCTTTTAGCCCTGTCCGTCCAAGTGATTACTTTTTTATTAAGTCATCATTCTTTTACAGGTCTGTTCGCCATTGGTTGGGATCAAATAATTACTGGGCA
This sequence comes from Halobacteriovoraceae bacterium, assembly GCA_018646195.1. Lineage (GTDB taxonomy): Bacteria > Bdellovibrionota > Bacteriovoracia > Bacteriovoracales > Bacteriovoracaceae > JABGVH01. The sequence continues at coordinate 12,088 of JABGVH010000179.1, read as the reverse complement.
AGTCTAGAAGGGGCAGTCTTGCGGCCAAGGTCTTTTGAAAATAAAAATTGGGAGGACCTGACTGAACTCTCCCCTTTTCGAAAAAATATTTCTACCATTATCGCCCTGGCCAAACTTCGCAACATCAAAGTGATCCTAAGTACTATTCCTCATAAAATAGAGATTGAGAATTTAGACCTTGAGGCCCAGGGTGTTATAAAGCATATAAAACAAACGAATCAAATTTTAAGAGATTTAGCTGCTAAGTCCAAAGGAAAAGTTTTTCTTTTGGACTTGGAAAAAGTCTTTGATCAGGAAATGGAAGCTCATTACTACGACCTTGGACATCTTGATAAAGTAGGTCGCCAAAAAAAAGCTGACAGTACCGCAAACAAGATTCTAACTATATTGCGATAACTATTTTCTATTTTTTGGTTTTAAGTCAAATTGATCGAATACTGTACCATCCATAAGCTGAACACTGAATGACATATTTTTCTGACCAACATCGAGCATCATCACATGATATTTTTTATCAGCATAGCCTGGTGCTTGTAGGTACCACTCTCCTGCCTTCTTAGGTGTTCTCAAGGAAACCCCAAGGCCACCCTCGCCAACATAAGTAATCCCTTTTAGATCATCCCGCTTGCCTTTATAAATCGGTACAGTCCTTTTTAATACATGCCCATCAGACTCAAATGCTAAGTCAATTTGGTATTTTTCAAAAAGAGGAACCCAATGCTTAAGAGCGCGACCAGGTTTTTTGTACCCTGGATAGGCCGGTCGGTGGTAATTTGCAACGATCCAGCGTCCCTCTTTCTTTGCTTTTTTTAACTGTTTCTTTAACCACAGCTTTTGGAAGCCTCCATGAGGTTGATTAGTGTTTAATGTAATCAACCGAAAATTATTTATTTTTGTAGTAAAATAATTATGTTTTAAAATACCGCCTGGTCTTGCAAAGACATCATTAAAAATAAGGGAGGCAAACTCATGATTTCCTCTTGCAGGAATAATGGGTAATAAACGACCAGAAGGAGTAGTGGTTAATAAATGATCTTCAAACCAGGCCTTCCACTGCTTCCAACTAAAACCGTTCGCCACGTAATCACCGCCATGTACAAGCGCAATAATATCGCTGTTTTCATCGTGTAATTTTGAAAGATGCCTATTTATATTTTGGCGCATTGGTCGGTCCGAGCGCGAGTCTCCACCAAGTAATAACTTAAAACTTTTACCATTGGCCGGAGCAGTCCTAAAATGGAATTCTCTACTACTACCGTCCTTTGTTTTCGCTACGAAAAAGTAATTTGTATCTGGAGTCAAACCGGTTAATTTAACTTTATGAACCCAGTCTAAGGTCGTTCGTATAATTCTAACTTTGGCCCTTTGTTTATTTTTATATTTCGATAAATCACCTGACCTAGAAACCGTATCAAAATATAGATAACTCTTTAGCCTTAGCTTATCACTCGTCCACATTACGTAAGCCTCGTGAGCGGGATCCTCGTGCCAAACAACTCTTACATGCTCTATTCCCCGACTAGCATTTACCGCTCCAGAAATAAGAAACGCGACAAATACAAAAATGTTAATTAAGACATTTTTTTTGGTCATAATAATTTTCCTTTAAACTAGGTCCTACTTGAGTGCCATCTATAAGTTTGTTTCTAAAATATAAAAATAAGACAAGGGGTATTACCCAATGGGCCGAGCGGACCATGAAAGGCATAATTCCGCTTCCTTCAAAGTAAGTAATGCGGCAAATTGCGGTAATGAGGCCCCATAAGGCCATATACAGAAAGATCATATTGAAACGAGTGACTAGTGCCAACAAAGCGACAGCAAGGTCGATCACCCCAATAACATAAAGAATTGTATAAGCATGGTTCTGAAGAAGCTCGAATCCCAAATAGACTTCGCTAAAATCCATTAAAAAATCAAGAAACTTTGGATGCAGCGAAAGCGCCTCTAGTCCATGACCGAAAAAAGTAGCTGCTATTCCAATTCTTAAAATCAAGGCCCAGTCATCTCGGCCCTTTAAATTATCGAGAAGCAGCAAACTAAGAGGTAATGCCACCCGAGCAAACTGAGAAAAAAGAGCAAATTGGTATCCAAAGTTGCTATGTAAGAAAAAAGTGGAAACTGGAAGAGCTAAGGACCATAAGGACATGTACCATAAAAATATTTTTTTCTTACCTATTATATAGGCCGGGAAGCTGGCGATTAAGATAAACAGGAGCACTTGTTCAAGAAAATTTGCTGCACCATCGCTGAGGCCAATATTCATAAACAAAATACTATTGACACTAGTGCTATGCTTTAGGCCGTCATAGGCCTGAGCAATAATTTGAAAAAAAAGAGCGGCAAGTAATAAAAACCTTAACCGTGCGCGAAAATTGCCCTGACCCTCTAGCTGCATCTTCATTCCCTAACTCAATTATGACGCCCTGATTAGGGCCCAGGCAATTGTATAGAGCTTTTTAGTCAGATGCAAAGATGACACATCGAGAAATGAGTCTGCTGTTAAGGACTGTAAGGAAATGTAAGGTTATGGTCAGTCATTAAGCTCTTTTTCAAGCGTTATTAGTATTTCAGTGGAAACTTCTCGATACCGTGGGTCTTTTAAAAAATCTCGCAAGTCTACCACGGGCCCTTCCAGCTCAATTAAGCGACTCTTGATACGCTCTAAAAAATCTTGTTTATTTTTTAACCAAGTGGAATGGAGATCAGATACAGACGCCAAGTTCAATCTTGCTGTATTAGAAAACTTTATATTCCTAGCTGAAAAATCGAGGGCAAAATCATGAGAAACCAGAGACCCGACATTACGTAATTCCCTAGAATACCAATTCCAATTGCGACTGAAATCTTCCCAATGCTTGATTGCGTGAACCTGTGCTAATTGCTCAACTTGAAAAAAATCAGGTAAGGAAGTTAAAAAATACTCGATCTCTTTTTTTGATAGCTCTTTTCGAGTCAGTGCTAATTTCGCCTTATGATAAATCACCTGCTGAGAGGCACCATAAGTAAACAGCCAGCTTAGGTAAAATGTACTGGCGTGATTTAAGTTCCAATTAAACAAAAGGCAGCGCCGAGTTTCGAGTCCTATTAAAGGTTTACATTTTTTTACCAACAATAGAGGGGCATTCGCTCCTACATTTTGAAGACTTAAAACATTTAAAGGCCCCCAATTTAATTTTTGAGCATCATTAAATACTCTTGAGCCAGTTTCAGTACTTAGTTGTGTATCTCCGTTGAGAAACCTAAAAGAAAGATTTTTTTTTCTTTTCCATAAAGGCGATCCGAAAGATTCATTTTGAACAGAAAAATTAAATAAAAGAAAAAATAAAATTAGTTTCATAGGCCCTCACCTGCGATTAAAAACTGCTTCTAGACCGAAAACTTAAAATGGTAAAGTGGTCAGGAAATTAGGTGCGCCAAAGGAGTAAAAAGTAAATACTCCCTTAGAGAATGGGGGCAAACAAAACCTTGAACAAAAATATGCGCTGGGTCGAGAACTTCACTGTCCCTCTCGCTTTTCTTTGATATACTACTTCCATGAATTTAAAATCAGTTAACACAAGAAGCATGAAATATGATCCACGCGGACAAGCAATATGGTTTTCCGGCGGTGATCAGAGTGTCTATATCACGATACTTGAAAATAAAATTACCTCCTTTGAAATAATCTTAGACAGAATGATCCTCGAAGGAAAAATGGAAGGTCTGCTTAAATTTGGACTTATACAAGCATCCAAAATCTCAGGCACAAAGCATAAAGGTTCACGAGTAGTACATTACACGACTAAAATTCCTTCTCGCTTAATTGAAAAGGCCAGGCAAGTTGTCTCTGGTCTCGAAGGCCTTGAACCCGAAATTAAAAGTTCTATAGATAAGTTTCTACAACACTTCATGAAATCTTCTTCGGCCATAAGCAGAGAAAATAATCCCATGATTTTCCAGGAAATCCTGAAATCTTATGATCCAAACTGGAGGGATTATGCCGGTAATATCGACTACGAGCTTGAAACTGTTAAAAGAATTTCAAAGGGAAAGGCCAACAAATACCTTTATCTGGCCCTCGTTTTGGCCTTGCTTCTAATCGGTGGCGGCTTAAAGCTCTATTTTTCTTCGATTAAAAATATGACTACCGATTTTAAATCGGGATTAAAATTAGTATCAAAGTCTCTTAAAAAAGGTCCCCTGCTTGAGGAGGGACTCTCACAAGACTTACTAGAAAAACTGGAAACTTTTTGGAAATTTAATGGCATAACCTATATTAAAAATCAAAACTGCGATCCTTTTAGAACCGATCTAAACGACTCCTTCACTCTTATATCTCAAAAAAGCCTCAGTTGGATTCAGCTGGATAAACTTTGTTCCGATCAAAGCCTCAAGGGGTCTATTTGTCAAAACTGGCAAAAGGCCAAAAAGTTTAACTCAAAAGAAAATCCTATCAAAATTACTGACCCAAAATTTAAGGGATTTTGGGCCTACCAAGATATACAATATGTAATTTCTCAATTAGGTCACGAGCGGTTTCAAGATGGGAACTACAGCAACAAGTTCTTCTCTAATCCACTTCTTGGATCTTTTAAGAAAAAGTTAAAGAAACAAAACATGGACCAGGTTAAAGAAGAGGCCAGCAAGCTTTGTCTAAGTTTCCTTGAATACCAACTTTATCAAAATGTTAAAGATGAAAACAAAAATAAAATGTATGAAATATACAATCAATCCGTAAGATTAGAAAAGAGTGATGACAAAGAAGAGTTTATCCAAAATCTTACCGGATCTTGTCAGAAATATATCAACCAACTCAATAAATTTAATAAAAAAACCCTCGCCCAGGGCATTCCCAATTGTCAAAAGCTTATGGGAGTTCCAGAAAACATTATTAAGAGTGAGTTATGTAATGGTAGTTACCCTCTCGCTTGCTTAACGATAAAACATTAATTACTAAAATTTCATGGTGAATTAAAAACTTATGCTCTCTCCTGCCATATATATATTCCTTTCTGTCCTGGCCGTGGCCACTTCTATTATATCTGCGATAGTAGGGATGGGTGGTGGTATAGTGCTGCTATCCTTTATGACATTCGTACTTCCACTCAATATTATTATACCAGTTCATGGAGTAGTTCAACTGATTAGTAATTCGGTTAGGTGCTGGTTTTTAAAGCAACATATAAATCGCAGTATTTTAATCTATTCATTGATCGGAATCCCACTAGGGCACTTGGCCTCATTTTTTATAATTAAGGAATTAGCAAATAAAAATATTCCACTTTTGTTAATTTCTATATTAATTTTCTATACCATTTTTAAACCGAAGAAATTACCTCAATTAAAAATTCCCTATTGGGCCTTTGTATTTGTAGGATTTACATCAGGGATGCTTTCCCTATTAATAGGTGCGACAGGGCCTTTTTTAGCGCCGTTTTTCTTAAGGGACGATTTAAATAAGGAAAATATCATAGCCACAAAGTCGGCAGTTCAAGTTCTAACTCACTTAGGAAAAATTCCGGCCTTTCTGGTGCTTGGCTTTGATTACCAAGGTCATATGCTATTGATTGTCTTATTAACACTGGCCGCAATCTTGGGGACTAAAATAGGTGTTAATTTATTACATAAAATAGATGAAATACTATTCAAGAGAATTTTTAAGACTGCCCTATTTTTAGCGGGTATACGACTTTTATGGAAGGTGTTACTTCCATTGGTTAGTTAATTGACCCCGTGCAATGTCTCCTTTACAGTAGACCTCTGATCAAAATTATTTATAATAATGGAAACAATCAAAGGAAAAAATTATGAAAACCAATCTTCTTATTGCCTGCTTACTACTTTTAGTTTCCTGTGCAACTTCTAAAACAAAACTATCTAGCGATGGAATGAAGGTTAAAGTTATGTCCACTAAGCGGGGAACAAAGTGTAATGTCGTTAATAAAGTAATTGGTGAAAATGACAACGGTTCAGAAGAATTGGCCAGGAATCATGCACGTAATCTTGCTGGGAACGACGGAGCAAATGCTGTCCATTTTGATGAAGTAATTAAAAATGGAAAAGATATAAAGTTATACTCAACAGCTTATAATTGCCCTCAGTAAATTAAGCGGCTTTTTTAGTTTTTAAACTTGTTTGACCCAATAGAGATTCATAGACTTTAATATGAGATGAAACCATTTTTTCTTGTGTAAAAAAATCGTGGAACCTTATAAAACCCTTCTGACCCATACGAGCAGCTAATTCCGAACTTTCAAGTAGCCTGGTAATGGCGACACTTAATTGATCTACATTTCCGGGCTCAACTATAAAGGAAGTGATATTTGGCTCCCCAACTAAAGGTACGCCAGACTTTAGGTTTGTCGCTACTACTGCTTTTTTTGATGCCATGGCCTCTAACTGAACCATACCAAACGCCTCATTAGTTGTTATAGACGGCAAAACAAAACATTCACAGGCCCTGAATAACAGATCAAGCTCGCTATCATCTTTTACTTGCCCGAGAAGGAATACTCTTTTCTCAAGACCATTATCCTCTATTTGAGTTAGGAGTTCATTCATTAAGGGCCCATCACCCACTACCACTAAATTGCCATTCACTTTTTTCATTGCTTCAATCAAAAATTGAACACCTTTATAGCCAACCAAGCGACCAACAAAAAGAGCAAAAGTACCGAATTTCTCTTTGGCACTTTGAATCTTATGGCCCTCTATATTTTCAGAATAGCGTTCAACATTAATTCCAAAGGGGATCACTTCACACTTTTCTCTAAATTCGGGAAGAATGAATGAATAATTAATATGATTTTCGGTTGCAACTATTATTTTATCTGCTCTCTTTAAGACTCTTCTCAAAAGAGGTTTATAAAATGGAAGTAATAATTTCTGGCGAACAACATCGCTATGGTAGGTAATAACTAAAGGAACACTCTTTGGTAGAAAAAGCGCCGCAAGTTCTGCAAGAGGGTTAGGACAATGCAAATGAACAACATCGGCCTCTTTGGCGAGTTTTGGAACCCAGTAAAGCAAAGAAGGAGTAATGCTTTGAGAGAAAAGAACTCCCCAGCGCATCATGCGATGAACCTTTACTCCTGCAAGGGCGTCATCTACTTCTAATCGTCTTTCGTGGGAGCATAGAACCTGTATATCAACCTGATTTGCGACTAGTCCTTCGCAAAGGGTTTGAACCACCGTTTCCATTCCGCCCCTATAAGGGTAATAATATTTACCTATTTGGAGTATTTTCAAAATATTCCTCCCTGGCTTCTTATCGGCAGCAGGGCCAGCTTTTAGTATCGATTTCGATAGTATAGACCTTTAAGGCATATTGTACCGGCAACCATAGTAATTACGAGGACTTAGGGATTGGAAATGGACTTTGTCTTGCTCTTAGACGGTCGCCAGACAAGTGACGTTTTTAGACTCCTAAGGTATTAGAAAGTCCAAACTTACTTGGCCCACTATTCGCAGAAAAGAGACTAATGATAAACAGTATTAACCTCATTTTAATCTCCCTTATTTTCGCTCCTATTTATGGAAAAGCGGCGCCGATAAAAAAACCATTACAACTTGTGATTGAAAGCACCTTTAAGCGTTCACCCAAAATTTGGGGAACCTATAATTTAGTCAGTGAAAAAACCCGTCATAAATCAATCAATCAAAAGCAAATTAAGGGCAGCTTAGACGTCCCAATTGCAGACGTGGTATTGAATAAAGAGAGTATGGTTTTCATCAGACCTATTAGCAGCAAAGGCAAGACCGAGTACAAAGTCAATTCATTACCTTATATAAAAAAGAAAGGTAACCAATACCTTCTAAACATAGATCATAAGTCGGATTTACTTTTTCAAGTCTACAGGGATCAAATTAGAAAATTACTTAATTTAAGCGCTAAGAATGGGCCCATCGAAGAAAAAAACATTATCTTTGAAAAATTTAGCTGCACTAAAAAGAAGGGACGTATCAATTGCGTTCTGCCAATACTCGTTAACGGCATTTAACAATTACTTTGCCCTCACCTATGCCTACCTGCCCTATCCTCCAGAATTTCTCACCTAGGCTTTCTAATTTTTTACTTACGAGTTCAGGAGTAGATGTCACTAAAACCATTCCTATTCCCATGTTAAAGGTTTTGTAAAGTTCTTCATTTGATAGTTTAGAACGTTCAAACACCTCGTTCATAAATTCAGGAATATCATTTCTCGAAGGCATCTTATCAATATTATAATTAAATTTGTCGTTAATACGCGCTATATTGTCTAGCCCACCACCAGTAATGTGTGCCAAACCTGATATTTTGACTTCAGGAGTTGAGAAAAGGGCCTTAATTGAATTCCAATAAATCTTTGTTGGAGTTAATAAATCCGTTAATAGTGAAGTCTCTTCTTCTTTGACAATCTTTCGTAGCAAGGAAAAACCATTCGAATGAAAACCAGACGATGCTAGACCAATTAATGTGTCGCCATCTTTAACTGTTGACCCATCTATAAGGTCTTCCCGCATAACTTCGCCTACGGAAAACCCTGCTAGATCGTACTCACCATTTTTATACATTCCTGGCATTTCAGCAGTTTCACCACCAATCAAGGCCATTTCACTTTGCTTACAGCCCTCTACAATACCATCTAATATTTTTTCACTTGTTTCTAGCTCCAACTTACCAGTAGCAAGGTAGTCCATAAAAAACAAAGGCCTCGCCCCTGTACACAAAACATCATTAACACACATTGCGACCAAGTCTATTCCTACTGTATTGTGAATATTTAAAGATTTTGCGAGCATTAACTTGGTGCCAACCCCATCGGTCCCTGCCGCCAATATTCTTTCTTCCGTAATTTTATAAAGACATGCAAAACCGCCAACACCGCTCAAAACGCGATTACCATAAGTTCCACTGACTTTACTTTTAATTTTTTCAACTAGGGCATCACCTTTTTCTATATCAACCCCAGCGTCTTTATAAGTAATCATATAGTCCCCTTAATGTCTGAAATGTCTTCTACCAGTAAATACCATACTCATATTAAACTCATTGGCCTTATCTATAACCGCTTGATCTTTTATGCTGCCACCTGGTTCTACAATATGCTTAATGCCCTCGGAATTGGCCATTTCAATATTGTCTGGAAAAGGAAAAAAGGCATCCGAAACCAAAACAGCTTGCCCTAAGTTTTTGTGACCATTATCTCTTGCCTTATCTGCTGCCTGTCGTAAGCTAATTAAACGATTTGGATTCCCCATACCAGCTCCAATAATCGAGATGCCTGCCCCTGATTCAGCGACTAAGACTATAGCATTACTCTTTAAATGTTTTCCGGCCATTACGCCAAATTGCGCCAATGGCACCTTCCCAGCAGGGAAAGGCACTTCAGTCATATTTTGAAATTCCCTATCAAAACCGATATCTTCCTCTTGTACCACATAACCACCGTAGATTGAACGAACCACTAGCTCCTCCATTTCTTTTTCAATAGGAGGAAGGATGAGTAAACGAAGATTTTTCTTAGATGAAAATAGTTCTAGCGCCTTATCACTAAAGTTGGTGGCAATTATAACTTCAACAAATTTATTACTCAGCCATAATGCCTCTTCCTCTTTAACTTCACTATTGAAGGCGACAATACTACCAAAACTACTAACCGGATCTCCGTTCCAGGCCAATTCCAAGGCCTCAAGAGAATTTTTGGCGATTGAGGCGCCACAAGGGTTTAAGTGTTTTACGACAACTACCGCAGCTGGAAATTTAGGGTCTTTCAGTTGATGTAAATCATTACAGGTCTTCCAGGCGGCATCACTATCGAGAAGATTATTATAAGAAAGGGCCTTCCCCTGTAACGGCTTTAAGGAGGCAAGCCCAGCAGCACCGGCGCTCGGATAGACCCAGCCTTTTTGATGGGGATTTTCACCATATCTCAATTCAGATGCCTTTCCAGGGTCTAGCGCTATAGTTCGTAATTGTTTTTCAAATTTGCCTTCAAGAGCAAACGCAATTGCGCTCTCGTATCTCGAAGTTAACCTAAAAGCATCAAGTGCTAAATTTTTACGAGTTTCGAGAGAAACACAACCTACATTAGCATCGAGTTCCTTAATAAAATCTTTATATTGATTTGGATTGGTTAAAGTACTGACCCATTTAAAGTTTTTAGCTGCAGAACGGACCATTGTAGGTCCACCTATATCAATATTTTCAATAAGTTCTTCTAATTCTCCTTTTTTTCGTACCACTTCCTCAAACGGATACAAATTGCAAACAACTAAATCAATTGGCTCAATTCCTAACGAGGCACTCTCTTCTAAATCTGTTTTATGATCCCTTCTAAAAAGTAAAGAGCTGGAAATCTGAAAGCTCAAGGTTTTCATTCTCCCTCCAAAGGCCTCTGGGTTACCAGTAATTTTTTCAACTGCTGTAACCGAGAAGTTTGAATCCTCTAACATTTTGCGTGTTCCTCCTGAAGCAATTAACTCAACTCCGTGGGTAGTCAATGTTTTCGCTAACTCAATTAGATGCTCTTTGTTGGAAACACTTAAAAGAGCTCTCTTGATTTTAATTTGACTCATAGGATTCTCCTAATTCAAGGTATGTGTGTATTCTACAATTGCTTTAAAAATTTCTAACCCTAATGCAGGTTCTAGGTAATTCTTTGCCATTTTTCTATTTGTGGCCTCAAAAATGAATGCCTCAGGGTGAGGCATTAGTCCTAGGACTAGTCCACTTGGGTCACATAGCCCTGCTATATTCTGATAGGAACCGTTGATATCTTCGGTATAGTTAAGTGCGACTTGGCCCTTCTCTAAGAGCTCTTTATATATTTGCGATTCTTTGCCTTTAGCTAGAACAATCCTGCCTTCTCCATGCCTAACTGGTAGCTCTAACGTCTTATTTTTAAGTCCTTTGGTCCAAAGACAAACCGAAGAAGAAGGAACTTCTAACGGTGCCCAACAGTTTATGAAATTACCTGATTTATTAGAGGTAAGAGCAATAGTTCTTTCTTCCTCCATATCAGGGAGTAAACCAAGTTTAACCAAGACTTGGAACCCATTGCAGATACCCAATATCGGTTTCTTGTCTGCCACAAATTTTTGAAATTCATCCATTAATCCATACTTAATTTTTAAGGCCAAGACCTGGCCTGACCCCAACTCGTCACCAAACGAGAATCCACCAGGTATTGCAAGAGCACTGGCCTCTGCTAGCATTTTAGGATTTTCGACCAAATCATTAATATGAACAACCTTAGGGATGGCACCAGCCTCTCTAAAGGCAAGCGCCGTTTCTCTCTCACAATTGATTCCATCTCCCGCGATTACTAAAACTTGTGGTGTAACTGTCATAATATTCCCTTAAATTGAAACCGTGAAGGCCTTAAACAAGTCCTCACCGTTAAATTTTAACTGACCATTATTAATATCTAATTCAAAGCTAGATGAAACCTTGCCAAACCGAATGAGGTCATGCCCTTCAAAATGTTTCTCGAAATGATCGACATTCTCTGGAGAAATAGAAACAATGAAGCGCCCTGGCCCTTCATTAAAAAGAAAATCTAATGCCTTATTATTGTCTTCTAGTGATTGCTCTAAGTTTGCTCCTAAGCGATTTCCGAAAGTCGATTCTGCGAGAGCACAAAGTATGCCGCCGTCAGAAACATCATGAACAGATTGGAGTATTCTTTTCTGATGGGCCCCATAAATTTTCCTATAGAGATCTTTATTCTTTTCGATTTCAATACTGGGTAAGTGTGAATATTCATCTGGGATTGTGTTATTTTTACTCCACTCTGACCCTAAAAGTCCCGTAGATTTCTCTCCTAAGACATAAATTGCATCTCCAGAATTTTTAAAATCAGAAGTGCAAGTCTTACCCATCTTACCCTTCGCCATGGCCGTGACCAAAAGAGTTGGTAGTATGCTAATTGCTAAATCTTCGCCATTTTTATTTTTGCCACGAAAGTCATTTTTCATACTATCTTTTCCACTCACCAATGGAGTGCCGTAAGACAAACAAATATCGTATAATCCATAACAAGTTCTAACTAATTGACCAAGTTTGTAATCCCCGTCGGGGTTTTTCGCAGTTTTTACTGGGTCTGGCCAACAGAAGTTATCTAAT
>JABGVH010000247.1 GCA_018646195.1 Halobacteriovoraceae bacterium | reverse complement strand
TCGGCCCCCGGAATATGCTTAGACATTAAATCCATGCCGTAATGGGCATCATCAAAAGGATTGAGATTCATTCCGCGGATAAAGAAAATGGCCGGCCTATTGATGGTCTTGGGCAGTTTGCGTGCCTCGCTTATCTTGGCAGTTTCTGCTTTGGAACCAACATGGCCTGCCAGTGGAATTGCCGTCAGGCTGGGCTTGACCAGTGGGTCTCCACTCTTAGGTAAATTCAATTGAGGGGTGGCGCTTTGAGCGGCCTTTTGCTTGGCCTCTGGAGAGAGCTCAACTTTGGCGGCAGGTGCCGTGGCGGGCCTATTAGACTCAAGAGACACTGCGGCTGCCGGTGCTGATGCCACCGCCGCTTTAGCTGCCTTCGTGGGAGTTTTCTTTAAGTAATCACTCTTAGAAGCAAAATGGGTGACTTCAGACCCAGCTTTCATGCTTTTATTTTATCTGATCTAGGGCAGCAATAGCAGGGAGCAAAAGCCACCGAATTGGCCAGAGACTGAGCTTAAACCTCGGTTTTTAGGCGACATTTGGCATCAATTATGACATTCTCCCGGTGTTTTTGAGAGCACAACTAAGTAGAGGAGTAAATATGGCCCCAATTAAGGTCGGAATTAACGGTATGGGAAGAATCGGTCGCACCATTCTTCGGGAAATTTTCAATAAAGGACTAGAGGACAAGATCCAAATAGTGGCGGTCAATAATCCTGGTATCCCTGATCCTTACCTGCATTTACTTAAATACGATTCTGTTCACGGTCGCTTCGGCAAAGATGTTCACTTTGACAAAAAAGACCACCATAAATTTTTCGTCGACCAAAAAGAGATAGCCTTTCACGCCATTAAAGACCCGGCTGAAATTCCTTGGTCTGACCAAGGTGTTCAGATTGTTATCGATGCCACTGGCCGCTTTAAAGATCAAGCCGGCCTTGGCCGTCACATCAGTGGAAGCGTCAAAAAAGTTATTATGTGCGCCCCTGGAAAAGACCTTGATGGTACTTTCGTGGTCGGAATCAATCATGAAACTTATGATCCGAGCAACCACCATATCGTTTCAAATGCTAGCTGCACCACCAATTGCCTGGCACCAGTCGCAAAAGTCCTGCATGAAAAATTTGGAATCGTTAATGGCTTTATGACAACCATTCACGCCTATACTTCTGATCAACAATTATTAGATGGATCCCACTTAGACCTCCGTCGCGCCAGAGCTGCCGCCCTTAGTATGATTCCAACCACCACTGGAGCTGCCCGCGCAGTAGGACTGGTAATCCCTGAACTAGAAGGTAAACTCGATGGCTACGCCGTTAGAGTACCTGCTCCCGACACTTCCCTGGTTGACCTCTCAGTAAACCTTGAGAAGACTGCATCGGCCGAGCAGATCAATGCCGCGCTAAAAGAAGCCAGCCAAACTTACCTTAAAGGAATTCTTGAATATACTGACGAGGAATTAGTCAGCGTCGATTTCACCGGTATGAGGGAATCTTCCTGTGTCGATGGTGGCCTTACTAATGTCATCGGAAATACCGCCAAGGTAGTTGCCTGGTACGATAACGAAGCCGGTTTTTCAAACCGAGTGATTGATCTAGCACAGTACATGGGAGAGCGTTTGTAATGGCCGTTACTTTTGTAGACCAACTTCCAGAAGATACCTTTACGGACAAAAAAGTTTTGGCCCGTTTTGATTTTAATGTTCCACTGGATGGAGAAGACAAGAGTAAAATTAGCGATACAACTCGAATCGATAGCGCGCTTGAAACGATCCGCTTAATCCTGGCACAAAAACCTAAAAAACTTATTCTAATGAGCCATCTGGGCCGCCCTAAAGGTCAGGCCAACCCCGACTTTTCTCTAGAGCCTGTCGCCACCTATTTGGCAGAAAAGCTAGACGAAGAAGTGCTACTTACTGAATCGTGTAAAGACCGTGGAATTAAAACGCTGCTAGAACTCAGCCAAAATAGAGTCCTACTGCTGCAAAACCTTCGCTTTCATAGCGAAGAAACAGACAATGATCATGAATTTTCGAAAACTCTCGCTAGCTATGGCGACTTCTACGTCAACGATGCCTTTGGCACTGCCCATAGAAAACACGCATCGACTTATGGAGTGAATACCTTTTTTAATAAGCGTGCCTATGGAGGCCTGCTGCTCAAAAAAGAAATCACCGCTTTAGAAAAAATTGTTCAAAAACCGACCTCACCTTTCGTTGCCATCGTGGGTGGTGCAAAGGTCAGTGATAAAATTAAAATAATTGAGCGCCTCTTAGTTAATGTCAATCAACTGCTAATCGGTGGCGCCATGGCCTATCCTTTTTTAAAGGCCCAGGGTCATAACGTCGGAACCTCTCTCTGTGAAGAAAGCGATGTTCAGTTAGCCGCCAAAATTTTGAGCTCCAAAGGCGCCCAAAAAATTGTGCTGCCGAGCGATCATATCGCCTCCGAAACTTTTGCCGGGGCCCCGTTACAAGTAAACTCAGTTGACCTCTCCGAAGGCATCATGGGTCTCGACATCGGTGAACAAACTCTCGCCCAATTCAGTCATATTATAAAAAATGCCAAGACGGTGCTTTGGAACGGACCTATGGGGCTTTTCGAAAACGTTGCCTATAGTAAGGGAACTTTTGGCATCGCCGAAGCCTTAACCAAAGTTGATGGATTTACCCTAGTAGGCGGTGGAGACTCGGTCAGCGCAGTGGTTAAGTCTGGCCTGGCCGATAAAATGGGGCATGTATCAACTGGTGGCGGCGCCTCTCTCGAGTATATCGAAAATGGTACCCTTCCCGGCATTCAAGCGTTAAAATTTGGTATTCAATAAACGCGGAATTTAAAAGGACATTTCTATGAGTCGCAGCAAATACATGGTTGGTAATTGGAAGATGAATCAATCGGTCAAAGAAATCAAAGAATTCTTCGACCAAGTTGAAATCGGCTCAAGTGGAAATTTCTGGTTAGCGCCTCAATCAATTCATATTGGACTCTGTCTTCAAGGGGGCCAAGCAAAAGGCATACAAGTCGGTGCTCAAAACTGTAGTGATAAAGTCGAGGGCGCTTATACAGGTGAACTCTCCCCCACTGCTCTATTAGACTTTGGCTGCAAATTTACTCTTGTCGGTCATAGCGAAAGGCGCAGTATCAATAAGGAGAGAAACTCTCTCTTGCGCTCTAAAACATTGGTTGCACTGGCGGCGGGCCTAAAAGTCATCTTCTGTGTCGGAGAAACTCTTGAAGAGCGAGAAATGGGAATGACCGAAGCGGTGATTCGCTACCAACTAGAGGCGGGACTG
>JABGVH010000154.1 GCA_018646195.1 Halobacteriovoraceae bacterium | reverse complement strand
TCTTCTGCCTCAGGAACAATTGGACTGATGGACAATGCTATTAAAGCCGCCCAAAAGTCTTCTGGTGCTGACTATATTGCTGACGCCACTTTCTACGCTAAAGGCTCTTGTGTCACCGTAGAAGGTACCGCCATGACTTACAGAAAATAATTTAAATTTGTTTTTAAATTTTAAGAAAGAAAGCCCCTTATGAAAGGGGCTTTTTTTTATTCTTCTAAAACTTGGCCTTCGATTACAAATTCTAAAAATTCACTGCCTTCACCTAGGTCAATTTCTACTTCGAGACGTTCATTAGGAAAATTTGGTGAAGAAAAGTGGTCAATACCAAAGCCGATCGGTGTAATTGGAACCGTCCAACCTTCACCAAGAGTATCTCCACCTTGCTGAGGATTTACAACTCCATTATCACAACTGTCTTCTTGAAATCCAACTGTTGGGAAAGGAACCGCTACATTCTGTGTCCAGTCACTGACACCACAGTATCCCTTTCCAAGCTCTAAGGCGGCTTCACCGGCTGGGGTAACCGCTGTTCTCACTCCAGAGATAAAAGTAAAACTTAAATCAATTGAAGTGGCGCTCAATATATTTGTTAGTGTAAAAGGAGCGCGGTAAGTATCAACAATATCGAAATTTTGAGAATCAGAAGATCCAGGCGCTGGGCAATTAGGCTTATTAATATACCAACGCTGCTCAATGATTACATCACCCTGATCAATTCTTAGTACAGTCATCCCTTGGTCATCAGCTGAACCATCACCATCGGCATCTAATCCGTTTAACGAATCACAATCGAGTCCAAATTTACCAGATTCAACATCTCCCCCATCAGTTGGTAAGAATGCTTTTCCATTGAAAAGAGCCGCGACAACCGAGTTGTCGAGACCATCACAGGTCAAACCAAGTTCACTAAAATCTTGTCCCGTGAATTCGACAAATCGAGCATTCACAGTTCCTGGATTTATACTAAGAATTTGCATTTCATTATCAAAGGATAAAAGCTCAGTACTGGCGTTACAGATCGGAGCTTTATCAATTAATCTCGAAGTTTCTACCACAGGATATTCTCCAGGTGGTTTATTGAGATCAAGCTCGGAGTCTATTACTAAATAGGCGGCTTGAAAATTACAGCCAATAATTAAGGTATCCTCTAGAGGCTCTACCTTAACTCCGAAACAAGCTGTTGGTAATTGGGCCAAAATATCCTGTGCATTATTATTATTAATTAAGGCCTGTAAGCTATCAATTTGATCTTTCTGATCCTTGTCTGTTTTCTTATTTCCACAGCTTGAAATTAGTAAGGAAAATGTTATTGCGAGTAGTAGTGTGAGGTTTTTCATTAGAATTGCTCCTCAAATAAAGACGGTGGGCAAGGTATCCCCAATTCGTTGACGTTACCTGAATTTATCGCCACAAAACGAGGAGTTGTTCCAGTACTAAGATCGGCAACAATAAGATTGCCACCGTCATTAAAAATCATAAGATTTACATCATTTTCTACTGGCGACTGTTCTTCTAAATCACAAGACAGACCTTCGAAATCTAATACACTAATATCTAAAAAACCTCCGAACTCTATCTCTGTTGCTTTAGGCGCCTGGGCGGTCCTCGGTTGTTCCTCTGGTGGCAATTGAGCAACCAGATCACCGTCTATAATGAGGTAAGTAAAAGGAACGGTTTCGAATAGGCATTTTATTAAAAGCCCCGGGAAGTTTTCTAGAACGGTTCCGGCACAATTGGTTGGCAGGCTGGCCAATGCTTGTTCAAAGTTCGAGCTTTCACTTAAGACCTGGTTGAGGGCATCGATCTCGAGACCTTGTTGAGTTTGCTCTGGAGTGTCCCCACAACCAATCGCGAGGCTCGCGAAGATTAGAAGAAGCAGATAGTTAATGGCTTTCATAGTTGGTTTCCCTTTGGGTAATAATTATCAGGTTTTATATTGCAATGGCAGTGCCAACTAACTTTAGTGATTAAGCAGGCTTACTCAAGTTGTAAAAATAAAAAATGTCTATAATTTATTCAACAGACAAAAAAAAAGCTCCCGATAAAAGGAGCTTTTTTACTAATATTTTTTTATAAAAGAATTAATCGATAATTTGATCTGCACCACTATGAGATGCCGGCTTTCTAATATTTTTTAATTCAAAATTTGCTCTTTCTACTGGTGAATTAAAATCAAAACCTTTCTCATTTGTTACTTCGGTAATTTCTTCTTCAGTTAGGTACTGTCTCTCTCCGTCAACTTTCTGAACTTGACCTTCTTCTCCATCTTCGCTTTCTTGATTAATATTTCTTACTTCAAATTCTTCATCTTCTTCTTCAGAATCTCTTTCGGTAGCAATCGAACGACTCTTTTCTTTTGCTTGAATTCCGTTTTCTCTTTGTATTGCTTTAACAATTTCATTTTGCTCAGCTTTTAAATAAGCATCTTCTTCTTCACGGGTTTGAATCTTGTCAAACTCTTCGTCAGTTACAAAATTAAGCATTGTTCCTTGTAATGGTCCCGTTGCAAAACGGATGCGGTATCCACCTTGGCCATTATTTGTAACAATTCCTGTTACCATATTTCCGTCATACTCACCTTCAAATTGACCGCCATCATTAATTTTAGCGGAAGCTAGTGAGATATCTTGTTCTTTTGAAGAACCCATACTTATAGTTGCTGATAACTCAATGATCTCTGTTGGAGATATTGTTGCGTTACCTTCTACCATCGTTCCTTTCATAACTGTTTTAGAAACTGAAGGGTTCAAGGCCCTCTCTAATACCAGATCCACATTATGTGGCACTTCAAGTCCGCGAGTACTTCTAACTTTTCTAGGCTTATTGATTCTCTTATTTCCTTTCGGAGCTGCTGCAATATTCTTAAAAGTGGCTTTTGGCGCCACCTTATTAGTAGCTTTTTTTACTCTTCGGGCTTCGATTATTTCATAACCTTTCTCAAGTGGTTTAAATAAAACGATTGTTCCAAAGTTTGTAAGTAGTGAAACCTTAAAGACTTGGTGTTTATCATTATCTACAATCACAGTACTGGTACTGATTTGTTCAAGGTCTACAACCAGGCTTTTATTTTTATCACCTGGTTTATTATATTTATCAAAAATTGCATGGCCCTTCTTATTTAAGATACGGGTCACGTCCCATTGACCATTAATAGTCACACGATTATTTGAATTTACACCTAAGTATTGAACAGCGGGAATTCGCTTACTGGGAAAAGAGGCGACAACACGGTCACTGGAATCGTCGATAGTTCCAACGATTTGAACGTCTTCATCATACTCATACATAAACTCGTCTGAGTTAAAGCGCCAATCTGAAAATGTCCCGGCAATTGCCATAAGCGAGGTCACACTGAGTACAGCAAAAATGGCCTTAGTGGGACTGAATAACTTAAACATCGTCTTCTCCTTAAACTGATATTCTCAGGTTAAGAAGTGCAACAATGATGCCATGCGGCACTGCTCTTAAAAGGCCCTTTTGCTGCTTTAATTCGCTCTAAGTGCTTGATATTGCAAGACTTGATAATGGCCCCCAGCTGGGAACTGTCTAAAGTTTAGACGGCCTGGGTAAATATTACGGATTTTATAGGGACTGCCTTAGATGGCCTTTATGACCTTTAGGGCGGCTTTTTTGCGTAGGGAAACCAGCGCTCGGGTGACCTCAAAACTCATTAAATCGCTGTTTTGATAGACGTCCCCGACTCGGTTAAATTCGGTTAAAGTGCAAAGAATTCGAAATTCCTTAGCGGTGATATCGGATCCTTGGCGGATGAAGCTTTCTTGAATTAACAGTTTAACTGAATCTGGTGGCTTGAGCCTGCCAACTTCTCGATACTCGCCATAGAGGGTTTTAACATTGGATTTGAATTTTTCGAAATTGAGGCTGAAGTTTTTCTCGTTCACTTCAACTACCTCAGGCTCCACTACAAACTTAAAATAGGCGTCCTTTTCCATATCGGTGAAAACAAGTGAGTAAAGCGAGTTGAGCCCAGAGGCCCCGTCATACTTACAATGAACTAGATTGCCATCCAGCAGGTAGACGATTCCTTTGAATTGATTATTTTCTTTAAGAAGGATGTTTACTCGACCAGTAAATCCAAATACACATTGCTCTTCAATAACTTCAATAATGCCTTTCAGGATAACCTCGTCCGTGGTCCCAATATCAAATTGATATTACTCTAGAGAATTTTATCAAGTTTTTGCGATAAATCCATATAAGCTTTCCAGCCAGTAAGATTCTCATGCTCTGAGTTTAACATATAAGGATTGCCAGTATCTGAACCTTCTCGCATTTCCATTTCGATAGGAATTCCACCAAGAAATGGAATTTCAAGTTCTTCGCAGGCCTTAAGCACTCCACCTTCGCCAAAAATATGGTATTTCTTGTCGCTATCACTAGGTGCAAAATAACTCATATTCTCAACCATTCCAAGAACCGGAACATTCATTTTCTTAAACATGTTGAGGCCCTTCTTCGAATCCAGGACCGCGACGTCTTGAGGAGTCGAAACAACGATTGCACCGTCTACCTCAGTATTTTGAACTAATGATAATTGAACATCGCCTGTACCTGGAGGCATGTCTATTAGAAGAAAATCTAATTCGCCCCAGTCGACATCAAAAAGAAATTGGTTCAGGACGCCATTTAACATAGGTCCTCGCCAAATTACTGGATCTCCCTCTGGAATAAAAAAACCAAAACTCATAAATTTTAGTGAATGGTTTTCAAGCGGAATAATCTTTTTGGCCTCAGTGGCAGAAGGCTGGGCCTCACGCTTTCCAAGTAACATAGGTATAGAAGGTCCATAGATATCCGCATCTAGAATTCCTACAGTATGACCAAGTTTTCTAAGTGCTAGCGCTAGGTTAACTGTTACTGTCGATTTACCAACTCCACCTTTACAGGAAGAGACT
The DNA here is from genome assembly GCA_018646195.1 of Halobacteriovoraceae bacterium. Taxonomy (GTDB): domain Bacteria; phylum Bdellovibrionota; class Bacteriovoracia; order Bacteriovoracales; family Bacteriovoracaceae; genus JABGVH01. The sequence goes on along the minus strand of JABGVH010000154.1, from coordinate 36,195 downwards.
GCAATAACTTTTTTTACATTCGGTATGCGTTTCTTTGGAGCCGCTTGACCATGTCCTACTTGAAGATTTGCTGGACCTGCAGGTCGGCTATTGGCAACATCACTAGAGTTTTTAGATTTAGTTTTTATGACAACCTTGTCGGCTTTTATAAGATCCTTGAGTGAATCCAAAATAGCTTCTTGTATCGTCCATTTCTGCTGGGGAGAAATTCCTTCGCGATCATACTCAACAACTAAATTGCCACCGTCCAAATAGACATTATTCAACCGACCAGATAGGTCAAATACCTCTCCACTTTGTGGGTGTTTAACCGACTTTAAAACTTCTTGGTATTGACTTACATTGCCGTCCATCATGGGCTCCTACTGAGTAGATAAAACTTTTTATGGCCCTCATAAAAGCCTATACCAACGCCTTCTGTCAACTAATACGGGGGGCCTAAAAAAGCCCTAGCGTCAAAACATAAAAGCCCTTAAAATAGACTGTGGAAGACCCCAAAATTGGAGTTGTATAAGCGTGGCGAAAAGCAAGCCGTATAAACGGCGAATTTTTATAATTAACCCGAAGTTTCAAATTAAGTTCAGCCTTTACGTGGCGGGTCTTTTAATCATTTCGAGTATCGTCTACCCGTTTATATTCGACACCTTTGTGACAGGGATGATTGCTCAGTTAAAAAATGGCGGAGCTAATCAATTGGCGTCAGCTACCACACTAAAATGGAAGGCTATTTTAACTACCTTAATCTTATGGCAGGTAGGCATTACAACCATCGTTTTTATAAGCTGCATTTTCATTTCCCATAAAGTTGCCGGACCTATGTACAAATTAGTGAAATATTTGACCTCTGTTAGAGATGGTAGTGCAGGTGGTAAACTTTACTTTAGAGGCGGGGATTATTTTCCTGAAGTGGCTGAAGAAGTAAATGAAACATTTGATTCAATACAAGAAAACTATAAGAATGATTTCGTTTATATTAGTGAGGTCCATGCTTATTTAAATAATTTAAGCATGGTTGTGCCAGACGATAAGAAAGTCGTCTTAAACGAAATTAATAAAAAACTGACTGAGATTCAAAGCCGTTTTCATAATTTATAATCCTAGCGAACAAAAGTAATACGGAGGTTATGCTTGTTCTGGAAGTACGCACTATTTTTTTGTGTTTTACTTAGTTCTGCCCACGCTAGGAAATCGAGCAGTGGTCTAGATTCTAAACATCCTTTTCTAAAAGTTAAGTACTCTCGTAGTGAAATGAAATTGGCCCGCCATATCGTTGATTTTGATCGCCAATTGAGACGCCATAAATTCAAAAGAAATATCTTTAAGAAACTTAATAATTATAAAAATAAGAATCAGTCTTTTAAAGAAATCTGGAAGTATATCGAGCGCATTAAAAAACTAGAAAAAAGATCTAAAACTTTTGCAAATTACTACAAAAGCTGTCCTCTCGATAATGGCAACAAGAATAATGACTCTAGTTCTTTTTTAAAAAACTATTTTAAAAAGAACGTGGAGGCGCATTGCCGTTTTGTTTTCCTAAAAAGACTAACAGAGAGCAAGAGTAAAAATCCCTTTAATGACCATCAATACAATCTAAAAGTATTTGAGAACCTACTGCCACTAGTAATTAAAGGAAGATACGTACCACAAGTAACAGAAGTTCTTAAAAAACTTTCAGGCAATATCTTGTTGCGAGAAAAGATTTCCCGAATGCTAACTAACGAAATTATCTCCACTAATATTGTGCCTTCAAAAAAAATACTTCCGTTACTTTTTGTTAACCCATCTCTAACCAATCATATTCAAATTAAAGGACTGGAAAAAAGAAGCTCCAATCGCTTTTTTTATAAAGAGTTTAGAAAATTAATTCGAAAAACCAGACGTCATATAAGAAGTGGTGAATACTCCCAAGCAAAAGAGACCTGGGAACAGGTCATTAGCTTTCATCAAGAGAATAAAAGTTACCTGCCACAAAAGGTGGTTTGGAAGCATTTTTACTCACTCGGCAAAAATTCATTAACCGCAGGCCAAGTTGTATTCTCCGAAAAAATTCTGCTGCATACTTTGCGCATTTCAAATGGAGATCAAAGAAACGAAACTTTAACTATGATCTTAATTGGTCCGCTTTATGAAAAAAGTTTTGCTAAATCTCTCTTCTATGTTCAAAAATACAAACTGGTTGAAAATTTTGATAAAATTACTTCCAAACTAAAATTTTGGGTCTGCTATATTCTAGGTCGGACCGGCGAAGAGAAATTGGCCACCCACTTTTATCAAAAATTAATCGATCAGCATCCGATGAGCTATTACTCAATTTTGGCAATGAAAGAAATGTCCTCATTACTTCATGAACCCAAAGAACAATTTATTTCGAGGCTCAAGAAAAGAAAAAAAAGCAGCACCTTTTTTCACTCAAATAGCCAATTAAGAAAGAAATTTAAAATGACTTTAAAGAGACTTAAGATGTGGCTTGCTCTTGATCTTGAGAAATTTGTAAAACTTGAGATCAAAGAAATAACCCATTCAAAACCTAGTAAAATTTTTCAAAGTAGGAAAATCGCTTCCCTGGCCGAAAAAGAAAATAGCCACTATCCGCTTTTGACTGGCATATCTAAGCTACTTAACCAACAGAAGAAATTCATACACACATTTCGATTAATAAATGACTCACTTGCCAGTGAGCGCACCGATCTCGACTTTTTCACATTGAAGGATCTCTTCCCTTTTGATTTTTATAAAAAGGTAAAGCGCTATTCGAAAAACCTAAACCCCTTACTAGTGCTTTCATTAATTCGCCAAGAATCCGCCTTTAATCCAGTTGCAAAATCCCATGCAGGGGCCAGTGGACTTATGCAATTAATGCCTAATACCGCCCGTGAGCTGCATTCTACCAAGAGGAAACGGAGGAATTTTAGAGTCAAGCATCTTAACAATCCTTCCTTAAATCTTAGGCTAGGCATAAAATATTTTAAGCGCTTACTAAAGAAATTTAATGGCAACCTCGTTTACGCTCTCTCGGCCTATAATGCCGGAGAGGGGAATCTAAGGAAGTGGCGCAAAAGGGTTTTTATTACTGAAGACCCTATTTTACAAATAGAGCTGATTCCATTTAAAGAAACCAGGCATTATGTCCAATTTATCTACCGGAATTATTTTTTCTATAAATTTTTAAAAGATCAGGAAAATATGTTTATTCCCATAAATGAATCATTCACTATAAGTGAATTTAAACCGAAGAATTACAAAAGGCCCCTAAGGGATTAGTTTTAGACATTGAATCGGAAATGCATAACATCTCCGTCTTTTACAATGTATTCCTTACCCTCTACTCGAAATTTACCTTTTTCTTTAATTTGTGCCTCTGAACCAAATTCGAATAAGTCAGTACAAGCATAAACTTCGGCTTTAATAAAACCTCTTTCGAAATCAGTGTGGATTACACCAGCCGCTTGAGGGGCCTTGGATCCCGCCTTAAAAGTCCAAGCACGGACTTCTTTTTCTCCTGCCGTAAAAAAAGTTTTGAGGCCGAGCATTTGATAGGCAACATGGGTAAGTGTATCTAACCCAGAGTTTTCAATTCCTGCGGCTTCTAGAAACTCGGCTTTTTCTTCTACTGAGTCTAGTCCTGCAATTTCCGACTCGAGCTTTCCGCAAATACTTAAAACCTGAGAGCCATCTTTACTTGCGTATTCCTTAACGGTTTTTACGTATTCATTTTCTTCACTAAGACAATCCTCATCGACATTACAAAGATAGAGCGAGGGCTTCATTGTAATTAAATTTAACTCGCTAACATCTTCACGGTCTTCATCTGTTAAATCTACCAGACGCGCTGGAACCCCTTCTTCAAGCTTCACTACTAACTTTTCAAGAATTGGTAACAAAATCTTGGCCTTTGACGAGATTTCTTTATTATTGCTTTTAATCTGCTTAGGAATATTTTCAAGTTTTTTCAAAACCACTTCTAAGTCAGCTAATGCTAGTTCAATATTAATTGTCCCAATATCATCCATTGGATCAATTTTTCCATTCACATGGATTATGTCGCTATCATCAAAACAACGGACAACATGAATAGTGGCATTGACCTGACGAATATGCCCAAGGAATTGATTACCTAATCCCTCTCCCTTAGAAGCCCCTTTAACTAATCCAGCTATATCAACAAACTCTACAACAGTTGGGATAATTTTCTGAGGTTTTATAAATTCAGTTATTTTATAAAGACGGGTGTCTTGTACATTTACAATTCCAACATTTGGCTCAATGGTGCAAAAGGGGTAATTAGCGGCCTCCGCAGGAGCCGATGTTAACGCCTGGAAAATGGTCGATTTCCCTACGTTTGGTAATCCTACTATTCCACAATTTATTGCCATAATTTCCTCACTCTACTTTTTTATTTGAATAGCTCCGCTGAGCAGAATCAAATCCTTTTTCTATAAATGCCTCTATGGCCTTAGCCCCTTCTTTCAAAAATTTTTCTAAAAGAATGGCATCATCGTTATTATATTTCGAAAGCACCCAGCTACTAACATCTCCATGCACCGGCCTTCCTACTCCCAATCTAATTCGGTAAAAATCTTGTCCCCCAAGCTTGCTAGCAATAGACTTTAGGCCATTATGCCCGGCCAAGCCGCCCCCATTCTTTAATTGAATACTCCCAAAGGGTAAATCAATCTCATCTTGAGCGACAAGAAGTTCAGATTTCTCAACTTTAAAAAACTGCATAAGCGGCAGCACGCTTTCACCACTTAAATTCATATAAGTATGTGGCTTTAAAAGATAAACCTTCTGCCCTGCAAATTCTGTTTGGGCGTACAGCCCCTTGAATTTTTCCTTCCAAACTAAACCACCATGAAAGGATAAATATTCCAACACCTGCCAGCCAATATTATGGCGAGTGTCCTCGTATTCTCTTCCAGGATTTCCTAAACCGACTATTAATACTGTCATTTTAAATAAAGAGAGAACTCACAGAATCATTATTAAAAGTTCTGTGAATGGCCTTGGCCAGGATTTCAGAAGTTGATAGTACAACAATTTTAGAAAGCTCTAGCGCTTCTGGGGGAAGAGGTATCGTATCAGTTACAATGATTCGCTCCAACTCTTCACAATTAGCAATTCTTTCAATCGCCGGAGGCGAGAAAACCGCATGGGTAGCACAGCAATAAACTTTTGTGGCGCCGTTTTCACGTAGAGCACGACAGGCCTCGATCAGCGTTCCTGCGGTGTCAACCATGTCATCAATAATTATGCATTCTTTGCCTTTTACATCACCAATGATATTCATCGCCTTGGCAACATTTTTACCAGTCCGTCTTTTATCAATCATGGCAATATCACCTTTAAGCTTTTTAGCGTAATGGCGAACTCGTTCAACCCCACCGGCGTCAGGTGAAACATAGACACTATTATCAGTCATGATTTCTTGCTTCATATAAGAAAGCAAAACAGGTGAGGCGTAAATATTATCAAATGGAATATCGAAGAAACCTTGAATCTGACCAGCATGGAGATCCATAGTAATAACTCGAGTGGCTCCCGCGGTGGTTAAAAGATCAGCTACCAATTTAGAAGTTATCGGTGTTCTTGGACTAATTTTTCTATCTTGTCTCGAGTAACCATAATGAGGCATCACTGCCGTAATAGATGCAGCCGATGCTCTCTTTAAAGCATCGATGACTATTAACAATTCCATTAAATTATCGTTAACCGGCTTTATGGCGGATTGAATAACAAAAACATCCGCGCCACGGACATTTTTTTCTATTTCACAAAAGATTTCACCGTTGGCGAACCTGACAAGTTGAGGATCAACCAGAGCGACGTCTAGAAAATCTGAAATTTTTAAGGCCAAGTCTGAGTTAGAGGAGCCGGAGACAAGTACTATACGTTTCACAGAGATCCTCCTATAGAGAAAAAAATGGCTGGGGTGGAAGGACTCGAACCTTCGCATGACAGAATCAAAATCTGTTGACTTACCACTTGTCGACACCCCAACTTATTAATTTTGATGGTATTTATTTACGTTACCCCTATGGATTTGGCAATAAGGAACAGTCTATTTGCGAAAAGCGTCTTCCTCGGTGATGGAAAAAATTTTGGAAAATCTGAAATGCAGTGCTGCCTCCATAGAGGTGTAAATCTTTTTCCTGACGCCGACCTTCCAAACCGACCCAAATCACCCCTAGGGTATCTCCTTGAAAAAAGACAAACCAGTTATTATGACCGCTGTTTGACGTCCCTGTTTTGCCAAAAAAGCGCATTTGGGCCATTTGCGTTGTAACTAATTTTCGAACAGTGGTCTGACTGGGGTCAGACATTAAATAAAGAACATTTTTATGCTCTTTGTCATTTTCCCAATCCTGGCACTCTTCAATTATAAAACTGCGGTAAATCTCAAAAATTTCTTTAATAGATAATTCCACCGCCCCTAAAAGCTGGGCCGGAAATTCTGCTAATGGAACCTTTAAACGTGGAATTTTGGCCGCCAAAAAGGACTCGAGGGCTGGCCAGCCGGCATCCTGTGCCAAGCGAATCAATGGGCGATTATAAGAATGCATCAGCGCCTCTGCCACTGTCACTTCATCTGGTAAATTATCGTGGGCCTCGCGAGGTTTCCACTCCCCCGACTTTAAATTGACTGTTAACTCTTTAGTGCTAACTAAGTCTTCTGGGTTTTTGCCATTTTTAAGATAATAGGAATAAATAATTGGTTTTAGAATTGAACCCACTTGATGAAATTCACTAGAGAGTGCACGCTCTTTCTTCCTTTCAAATTTAGAGTAAAAGTCAAAGAGATTGCCATTTTTAAGACTGCCTATATAGGCCTTAACCGCCACATCTTTCTTTTTTAAACGCTTTTTTAATTTCTCAAGTAGCAAGTTAACTTTTTGAACAAAAACATAGTTTTCATAATCATTGAATAATAAATTTTTATTTTTCTGACTTCTCCACAATGAACGAAAAGGTTTTTCACTATTTCTAATAATTAATTGTTTCTGCCACCTCTTCCAATCCCGGTCAGCCCATGCGTCTTTAGCGCTACCAGGTAATAAATGCATCGAAACCAATTTTTTATAAACAAAATGGGTGCGTTTTTTAAGCCGATCGAGGTGATTTAGCGGGCTGTAGAAATAGGGTCCTTTTAAAAGAGATACCAGAATACTGGCCTCAAAGGGCGAGAGGTCATTTAATTTTTTAGAGAAGTAAAAAAAGGAAGCTGCCTGGACTCCTTTTATCCGCACTCCTTGTAAACTCCCCCATTCCACCTCATTAAAGTAAGCTTCGAGAATTCTTTCTTTGATTTCTTCTTCAGGGAAAGTCATTTCAATATAAATTGAAACGATTATTTCTTTTAATTTTCGAGAAATCTTTTTTTCGCTGGTATAGAAGAGATTTTTTACGAGTTGCTGAGTAAGAGTAGAAGCGCCTTGTTCAAAACGCATGACCTTGATGTCGTGGAAAAATGCCCTCGCCATGGCCTTAAAATCGATTCCGATATGATCCAGGAAGCGAGTATCTTCGATGCCAATTAGCCCTTTCCAGAAAATCGATGGAAGGCGCTCAAAGGGTACGCGACTTTGATAGCAGTAAAGACTAGGGCATTCATTTTGAAGCAGTTCATGGAGATGAATTTCTTTTTCTAGAATGTAATTATTTTTATTGAGCGAAACGAAATCCTGGCGCTGCATTTTAGCTAACCAGTCGCCAAAACTTTCAATTGATTTAGAAAAGAGGAAGTAGGTTTCAAGTTCACTTTGCCGCACCAAGGCACCTTCTTCCAAAAGTACTTTGCTATCAAGCAGCCCTTGCTTCTGAGGCAGGACTTTAACTTTTTCAATACGCTCCAAGGGGGCCTTTGAGATGACGTCGATCACAAACAGGGCACTAATAAGAATGCCGACAGAGATTAAACCTGCTACTGCAATTAAAAGCCACTTTATGCCGCGGTTCATACTAAATTATTTCCTCTTCTTTATAGCCAGCTATTTTGACGACTGCTTTTAAATTCATATACTATCAGGTTCGTTAGACCATACCACAGGAGTTTTTTGTGCCCCGAATTATATTACGCGTACTTCTTCCCATACTTATCTTGCTGACGTCAAAGGCCTTTGCGCTACCAATCGATTGGCACGGTGTCTTCGGAGTCGACTCCACATTAATAGATAGCTACCGTCGAGTTAAATCAGTTACCGATAATAGTTCAAGCGGCAATGCCGGCGACGGCGGGACTCAAGAAGTTCCTCTTGCCTCTGGTAACCACGCTAATGCCTCTTGGCAAAGTTATATTTTTAGACTGAACCCTGTCATGATCATAAACGACTCGGCGACTCTTAAAGGTGAAATCACTTCCGGTTATGGTCGTGGCGGTAGACTCGGTGATAATTCAACTCAGTCTCAAGAGGCTGGCTTTGGAAATGCCCTCTATGTTCAAAATACAAGTGATGAAAATGATTCTGTCATAATTAATAAGGTTTATGCTGAGCTTTACTCAGACACAGCAACTTGGGTTATTGGCCGTCACTCATCAGAGTGGGGACTAGGCGTAATCCAAAATGCCGGCAACGATACTTGGGACCGCCACACTTTTGTTCGCGATGGTGTCACCATGAAAATTAAGCTTGGCAACTTTCACATCCAACCCTTTTGGGCAAAAATAAATTCAAACGGCTCCCTTACCCGTGCCACTAAAGTTAAAGAATATGGAATTTCGCTTCTCTATGATAATCCTGAAAGAGATATGTCTTTTGGTATTCTTTTCTCCAAAAAACAAAACGGTGCCTTTGATGGCCAGCAATTAACAGGCATCAATAGTGCTCAGCCAGTAGGCGCGGCATCGGCAACGACTACTGCCATCGGCAGGACTGATGTTAAGTTAACCGATATCTATTTTAGAAAAGCTTTTGGTGACCTAGAGATCGCATTTGAAGTTCCGATTCTTAGTGGAGACCTTGGTTTTCTTTACGGAAACCTAACCACTCCTACAAAGTATAAGGCCAAGGCGATTATTTTTGAATCAAAGTACAAGGCCTCAGAGTCTTGGACGATTGGATTTGATGCCGGGAAAGTAAGTGGAGACGCTGGCGGGACTTCAAGTTTTGATGCCATGTACTTAAACCCTAATTATCAAATCGCCAACCTTCTCTTCCGTTACAATACCAGAGCTGTTAGTAATCCCAATGATCCAAATGCAGTTAATGGAAAAAGTGTTTACGATTCTTATATTACAAACACTATGTATGCACGCTTTGGAGTTAAGTACACAGCAGAAAAATGGACTTGGAATACTGGATTTATCTGGGCCCGAGCGGAAGAGACCGCTAAAACTGGCGCCACTGCTTTTAACCATCAATCAAATAAAGCTTTTGATGCCGTTAAGGCGCAGTCGGATGACCTAGGTTACGAAGTTGATTTTGGATTTGAATATCAATGGAATAAAGAAATTCAAGTAGGCGCTTCACTTGGCTATCTATTTGCTGGGGACTATTGGTCTTTTACCAATGATCCAAATGTCACAAACAGCACCCAAAATTCCTACGCCGCTCAAATTAGAACATCAATCGATTTTTAGAAACCGCGATAAAAGGGGCTACCAATCGGTGCTCCTCCACGTTGACCAAATTGCTGACCGAATCCCTGTTGTTGTTGAAACACTCCGGGGACTCCACCTATCATCTGTTGTGAATTAATGGCGAAAGGATTAGCTCCCTGCATACCGAGAGCAAACTGATTGCCTCCACCAACAGAACCACCAGCAGAACCACCGTAATAAGCGGAGCCTCCTAGCGGATAGAAGTCGTAATCTTCATTATAGTCGTCTTCAAAGTCGTAAGAAAAACTTCCTCCACCCGGAGTATAAATTGAGAGCGGATCAGGATCATTGGCACCACTTTCGATTTCGGCGGCAATTTTTCTTGATTGATAATCCCCGTAGGCACCACGAAGTTGCACAAATTTTGCGTCTCTTCCCTTAATGTACAGCAGCCCACGCTTTCTTTTTGCCAATGCAATTTTTAAGCGCTTATTGCGGCCTTGTTGCCAACGTTTACATCCAACTGGATTGTTAACAGATCCTATAAAACTACGACCGCAGTACTTACGCCCGTCTTTCTGTTCTTTTTTCTGATAGCTAGACCAACCGGCATTGAGGGCCTTATGGGCCTTGGCGACATCTTTTTGAGAAGTTCGAAGAGGAGCAGTACCACCTTTTTTACCCGTGGCATAGTCCCGCCAATCCGTAAGCACTGAATTCTTGAAAGACTTTAAACGCTTGGTCATCACTTTAGAGATGTCTTCAAGATCAAGTGCTTTGCCCCTTCCATCCGACTCGTCATCATCACTGTAATAGCGTTTATAATAACGTGATTTTCTAAAATAACCTTCGATGGTCCAACCTGGTTCAGTTAAACCATATTCTTTCATTCCATTATAAATATAACCAATATCGTTTTGATCTTTGTCACCAAATTTTCCGATCCGGTCATTTAGCATTCTGACTTGTTTATCAATCGCCGCTTGCCGGTCCTCGTCAGCGTCTTCTCTCTCTTCGAGAAGGCCCTTAACTTTTCCAATCAACGGATTTATCTCAATCTTGTCTAACTCTTTTGCTAAGCTAGCATACTCTTTGGTTAATTTTTTTGCCTGCTTTTCAGTCACTCCAACATCACGACCTTCCTTTCGATCATCTTCATCTGGAATAAATTTTTGCTCAATGGAAGCCATTTTTTCGTAGATCTCATCGCGGCGTTTTTTGCGGGCCTCATCAAGGGCACCCTCAAGAATTCCCTTAAGCTGCTTATAATTACCGAGAGTATTGGGATCGAGGTCTTTAATCTCATTGAGTATATCAGTATACTTCATTTCTTTACAAAGAGCTGCTGTTCTCTCTTCCGCCTGACTTTCAGGGGATTTATAAACCACAGTTCCTTCAGAATGAATTTTTTCTACATTATAACAAGAGAAAGACTTCTTCATTACATAGTCTTTATGAACCGCTCCATCGCCACCAAATTTTTCTTTCGGATTTGGTGAAAGGAAATAGAAGTTTGAATCTTTTTCTTTATCAAAATTCTTTGGATAATAGTCTTGGTATTTTGCCCCAGAGAGCTTTGCCTTACTGGCATCAAAGTTTTGACCATTTTTAGAAATCACACCTTTGGCAATCATACAGGCGATCATCCGAGCGTGACCATTTCCATTTTTGGTGGTGTCGTCATCTGGATCAATTGCATCGGCCGTCTGTAATGTTGTGAGGTAATTTTTTTCAGGTCCCGCAGGCATAGCTTCAAGAGTGGTAGAACCTAGAATTGTACTGATGTAAGTTGAAACAGTCCCAAGTGTCGACTCTTTACCATTGAAAGACCGCAGGTATAAATTATTATCATTCTTATGTTTGAGTGAGTATTTTGGTTGGAGGCAACCAGGAACAGAATACATTCCAGGATAAACAATTCTTATGCGACCATTCTCTTCTTTATAATCGACGCTAAAATCACGTGGATTGATCATTAGTGAACTTAAAAAACCATAGGTCAGGCCACTGCTAAAATCCAAAGTCTGATCACCTATATTGACCGTCTGTTTATCGCAAGAGCCAGTCTTGGAACCATCGAGGTCTTGTCCTTCCAGTTCAGGGCTTCCGCTGCGGGAACTCGACTCATGTGATGAGGCGTCACCAGAACTTCCGGTGGGCTTATTGATGACATTGATTGCCATCGCAGAGCTCGCGAAAAAGAGGGAAAGTAACATAAGGTATTTTAAATTCTTCATGGCCATTACCTTTCAAGTTGGCGTTAAAAATAAACCTATTCTTCGTTACTATTCGGGCTATTAAGAAATTACTTGAATCGAATGCCAGGATTTATGTGACTTTTTCGTAAAATTAAGGACTTAGTGGATATGGTAGGGGTCAAAATCATACTTGAGTGAAACACTATGATGGGGCTTAAAGTTCTCCTTTATAGTGCGTAGAGAATTATGCAGCTGATTGGTGTCCTCGCTCCTAATCATGAGACTCCAGGTAAATTTATTGACCTTTTTCTCAATCATGGCCGGGCGAGGTCCCAGCACTTCAATTTTTGGAAAATGCTGCTCTCTCAATTGATTCATTTTCTGGGCCAAAAGATTTCCTGTATCAATAACTTTATCTTGAAAACGGGAAGTCACATAAACCATCGCCAACTTTGAAAAAGGAGGACAGAAGCAGGCCTCTCGCAGGGGCATTTCCTCGTCATAAAATCCGTTGAAGCTCTGTTCTTTTGCATAAGAAAAAATTTTACTGTCAGGGTTTAGTGTATGGATTAAAACCTCACTTTCTTTTCCAAATCGCCCAGAGCGACCTGAGACCTGGGTCAGCAATTGATAAACTCTCTCGCCAGAACGGAAGTCGGGAAAATTAAGCTGACCATCTATTCCTAGAATTAAAACTGTATTAACATTTCTAAAATTATGGCCCTTAGAAAGCATTTGAGTTCCCACTAAAATATCAATTTCACCACTGTGAAATTTATTAAGTCGGTCCTCAAGACTATTGAGGTTCTTTATCTCATCGCGATCAAAACGCTCGATTACGGCACCAGGTAAATTATCTATTAGTACTTGCTGTAATTTTTCTGTTCCATAACCTTTTTGCAATAAACTCATATTACTGCAGTCTGGACAGATCTCTGGAAAGGGCTGGCTGTATTCGCAAAACTGGCAACTTATCTGTCCTTTGGCACGGTAATATTTCAAGGTCTGGGTACAGTTCGGGCAGTCAAATTGATGGCCACAACTGCGGCATTGTATAAAATTGGCGAAGCCTAAACGATTGATAAAAACTAATACTTGCTCTTTTTTTTCGAGTGCTTCTTTTACTTTTGAAATACTTCTTTTAGTAAAGGGATAGTATTCTTCTCTCCCCTCTTCCTTTTGGCGAAGGTCAATTAACTCGATCTTAGGTAGTACTGAAGTGCCAATACGTTTTTGCATTTCAAAATAGAACTTTCCTTCTTGCCCCAGTTTAAAATTTTTATAACTTTCTAAGCTAGGGGTGGCCGAACCCAAAACCACAGGAATTTTTAATAAGCTGGCTTTTTTAATTGCAACATCCCTGGCGTTATAAGGGCAGCGGTCTTCTTGCTTAAAAGAGGAGTCATGCTCTTCATCGACGACAATTAATCCTAATTTTTGAATCGGTAGAAAAATGGAGCTGCGTACTCCGATGACCACCTTAGGGCCGTCATCTTCCAATAAAAGTTTCCATAGCCCGTAGCGATCAGAGTTTGAGATAGCGCTATTATAAGAATAAATAGGGGCATCAATATGAGCTATAAAGGTACTGATAAACTGGGGGGTTAAATTAATTTCAGGTAATAAGAAAAGGGCCGACTTTCCGGCTGCAATCTGCTCTTTGACTAAGTTGAGGTATATTGCTGTCTTCCCACTTCCAGTTACCCCGTGAATAAGCCACCTAGAAAACTGATCTTGGGGAACCGATTGAATTTGCGAGACTATATCACTCTGCGCCTGATTGAGCTCAAAATCTATTTCCCGTCCCTGCCCTTGGGTAAATTTTAAGGGCCTCGGTCTTTTTAAAACTTTGGGAAGGCAATCAAAAATATGCTGTCCCAATCCGTAGTGATAGTAATTGGCCACCCAGTTTAATAATTGCAGTTCTTCTTCAGGTAAATGCAATTGGCAGTCATAGGGGGCATCAATGGCCTTAATTTTTTCTAAATTAAGTGTGGAGTCCAATTGCTGGGCCGTTAATGCTGTTTTCAAGAGGCAACCATGAGTTTGGCGCTTTCCCAAAGGAACCATCACCAGGTCACCACGAACCAAGTCTTTAATTCCCTCACCAACTTCGTAAGTTAAAATAGAATTATTAAAGGGGGTGTTAACCGCCACTTCACAATACGATTTCATTTTTTTCCATTATCTCAGGTTAGAAAACAAAATTAACAGGAATTGGAAGCTCACTAATTGTCTCTACATTTTCAGGAGCAACTACTGGCTTATTTTCATCGCGAACTTTTCTTAGCTTAGTCTCTAATTTTAAATAATCCTTGGCCCTAACTTCCAGCGTTTTGCCTTTATTGATCCAATTAGAAAAGCTTAAAAAACGTATTCTGAAGTGGCGATCCGCTAAGTCTCGAAAATAGATATCTTTTGGTAGCTCATGAATGCCATCAAATAAAATATAATCACTTAGATTCATCGATAAATTTCCAGAAGGGGTCGTCACTTCCAAAGTTTTTAATTGGTGTTTTTCATTGGTAAAATAAGCCTGAACACTTTGAAGGTCCACCCTCCAAAAGAAATCGCCGCCCTTTCTTTCAAGCTTTATTCGATCGGAAGGTTTATACATTGCAGTTTTCAATACTTCTTTTACCAATTTTCCCTTTTCTTCATCTTCCGGTTTTAATGGCGATTCTGTAGTCTCTTTTAACGCCTCATCACCTTTAATAGCTGAAAGATAGCTGCGGTATTCGTCTAGTAGTTTAAATTTTTCTTCATTTAGAACTAATTGATTCGACTGGTAACCCTCGCCATGCTTGGAAAGAAAATTTGAAATAAAGCGCGAATCATTAAGAGCATACATACTGACAATTGAATAAAAGAGATTGCGCTCAACTTGAACATTGTTTTCTAGTATCGCTTTCAGGTCAGGAAAATAGCGGGTTTTTAACAAACTCGAATTTTTCATAGTGCTATTTTCATATTCAGCCTGTAGAAATTGAGTGACCCCTTCTTTTTCTTTCGAAAAAATTATCTTGAAATATTTTTTCTCAAGTTTATTGGCACTTAAAATCGGTTCGGCTAAATTTCCGGCCTGTTGCATTTTAGTTTCTTCTAGATTCTCAACATTCGGCACTTCTTCGAGCATAAATTTAAGTAAGATAAAATTACCGCTTAGCTCTTGATTATTGGGATGACGAAAGAGCCCTTCTACCGTCGGAATCGCCGCAAAAAGAGAGCTGGTGAAGTGTAGAAAGATTAAACAGCATAATATTTTCATAACAGACCTCAAAGGGAATATTTGGCACTCTTGTTGCGAATAATATCCACCATCGCCTCGCGAGTGGCGGGATTGGCCAGTGCAAATTCTACCGTAGCTTCGAGGTAATTGAGAATATTACCTGTGTCGAAACGCTCTCCTGAAAAAATATGGGCAAATACTCGGTCTTCTGCCGCCAACATATTAATAGCGTCAGTCAGTTGGTATTCTCCGCCGACACCCCGCTCAATTCGCTTCAAGCAATCAAAAATTTTAGGGCTTAGGATATAGCGGCCAGGAGTCGCCAAATTAGTTGGGGCATCGCTGGGGGCTGGCTTTTCAACCATGGTCTTCATCAATAGCGTATTTTTGCTTCCTGCACAAAATTCACCATCAACAATTCCATATTTAGCGGTGTCACTATTGGGGACTTCCATCACGCCAATAACTGATGCTTGATCATTTTGGTCATATACTTCCATCAGCTGACTAGTCACAGGGTTATCCCCGATGATTAAATCGTCTCCCAAAACCACTGCGAAAGACTCATCGCCAACTAATTTTTCGGCACAAAGAATGGCGTGACCTAGCCCTAGGGGCTCCTCTTGAACAACTGAGGAGATTTTGACCATTTCCGCAATTTCTTTGACAAGTTTTAGCTCTTTTTCTTTGCCATTTTTTTGCAAGAAATTTTCAAGCACACTATTTCGAGAAAAATACTTCTCTTCCAGAGAGGGTTCACTACTAGAAGTTACAAAAATTATCTCGGTAATACCTGATTTTACTGCTTCTTCCACCGCATAGTGAATCATTGGACGGTCCACCAAGGGAATCATCAGCTTCGGAACTTCCTTTGAGGCGGGAAGAAAACGAGTTCCTTTTCCTGCGACGGGGATGACGGCTTTATTAATTTTCATATATAATATCCTATAGCTTTTTTAAAAGGATTTTAATCACTATGATATACCACAATTTCCCCACATGTCTTTCTTCTCTCTTAAACAGAACTAAATTGATACTTTTTGTCTCACTGCTAATATTTGGTTCAAAGCTTTACGCAACCAATATTCACGACTTTGAAACCACTCGGATGAAAGGTACCGGTGGAGCTGGTGTCGGGGCTCTTCTTATTGATGAGGCGACATTTTTAAACCCTGCTGCGATGGGTTTTTTCAAAATTTCATCGGCCTATATTCAACAGACAGGTATGACCATTTCAAACCAAGCAGACGCAACGAAAGTCTTAGACCCTCCGAAGTCTAAAAATATGGGATTCGTTTTAAGTGATGCTTCAAAAAAGGCCAAGGGCTCACTAAGTTACGCCAAACAAGCTGAAGGGTTTAACGAGAGGGAGCGTTTCGGAATTTCTATGGCCCACCCCTTCTCTCAAAAATCCGCAATTGGTGCTACTTACCGGATTACTAAAGACCGTGTCAGTGAAAATGGTTTTGAGTATGACACCGATAATTATAATCAATTTGTTTTTGGGGCCACTCACTCGATTAGCAATGAAGTGACCATGGGGTTAGTTGTTGTCGATCCCATGCAAGTCAAGCCGGACGAAACACGGGGTATTCTTGGAATGCAGTACGAGTACAAGAAACTTATCACTCTGCTTTTCGATATAGGTTCTGATTACAATAAAAATCTATCTGAAGGACTGCTCTATAAAGGCGCCTTTCAAGTGCGTACTTTTAAAAACTTTTTTCTTAGAGTCGGTATGTTTAACGACCGAGGGAAACAAGAAAAAGGAAACGGGCTTGGCATTAGTTGGGTTCAACCTAAACTTATGCTTGATTTTGCTTTTAAAAATACGGATGTTCTCGAGTCAACCACTTTGCCGCAAGAGGGACAAGAAATCAAAGAAACTTCTTTCTCAATTTCTTATAGAATGTAACTTATGGTTAATGACAAAATTGATTTAGACGCAGACGACGAAGATAAGAAACCCGAGGCTATTTTAAAGGCCCATCGTGATCGTTTAAAATATTTAAAAAAAGGTCAAGAATTTTCACAAGCTGATGATATTCCCAAAGCCGTCCAATGCTATAATCAATACCTTCACGCCTTGGCGTTATTTTTTAGGACGGAAGAACCAGCCTTAAAGCCAAAACTTTTTGACCAAGAATCTGATATTGCGGAACTATTGCTAATAAGCCATGTTTACTGGGATTTAGCTAAGGCCTATGACCGTAGTCCAAACTTGCGGCATGAATCAGTTCGCTGCCTCGATCAATTTACAAAGTTCACTATTGGCTACAAGTATCAGCATGTTAATGCCCAGATGTTGCGGAACTTTATAAAAAAACGCCTGGCCTATAATCCAAAAGCATTTAAACAAGCTTACGAAAAAATTAAAGTCCAATCGAAATCTTGTTATATAGCCACTTATTGTTATTCAGAGGAGCATCCATATCTCGCCAACTTAAGGCAATTAAAATTGCATCTTCTAAATAATCGTCTTGGGAATAAATTTGTAGATTATTACTACCTCTACTCCCCACTCTTGATTTCGTGGTTAAGCGGAAGAAAGAAAACCTCTTTTATTTTTAAAAATTTTCTAGCTAAACCATTTATCTATTTAGTCATTAGGTTTATAAAAATCCTAAAAGGACTCCATGTATATCCTAAAAAGATTAATAATTAGGGAATGGTACCGGTTTTTCTTCTCGGGCATTGTCATTCTTTTTTTACTGGTTGCAATTGCTAACCTAATCTCAGGATTTCTCAGAGATAATGTCACCGGTTCAGAAGTCATACTCAATTTCCTTCTTGAATCTCCAAAGTATATCAATCAAATCCTACCGGTTGCCTGTTTAGTGGCCTCACTTTTTTGTATTAATAAATTAAAGAACCGCAACGAATTAACCGCCATCTTTGCTGCTGGATATTCTCGTAAAAAATTCTTACTCAATATTGTGCAGGCTTCTTTATTTATAGCAGCTTTCCAATTTATTCTATCGGCCTATATTAAACCCTACGCCAAAGGAAAACGCGGAACTCTAATTGATAATTATGAAAGTAAATTTAGAAATCTAAAATCTAAGGGACTTAAGGCATCTACAATCGGAAGTGGTAAAATTTGGTATAAATCTGCCTCCTATTATTTTTCGTTTTCAACTTTTGATAAATTTAATAACATCTTAAATGACATAACACTCTTTCGTTTTGACCAAAACTACCTATTAAAATCAAAAATTATTGGGGAGAAATTAGTTTTTAAGGAAGGCAAATCGTGGACTTTGCACAATGGGGTTACTTACGATTTTTTAAATAATAAAGATTTCCCTGTCGTTAGCAAGAAAGATCTCTATGAGCTGACCCTTAATGAAGTCCCTGAGGATTTTCGCCAAATTCAAGCCGATATCACAACTTTAAACTTTTTTTCACTCTGGACTTATATCCGGACACTTAACCAGGCCGGAATTAATACCAATGAATACCTAGTCATTCTACTGGATCAAATCTCCTCTTCATTAATTTGTATTATTTTTTCACTAATTGCCGCTATTGCTATTTTTAACCCCAATAGGCGCAATAGCTCATTTGGTAAAAATATCGTTTTCGTTTTTGTTTTTACTATTTTGTACTGGTTAATCTATTCTTGGTTCACTGAACTAGGGCGAACTTCTAAATTGAACCCATACCTGGCCTGTTTTTCGGTGCCCGTACTTTTTACCGGTTATTTGGCCTACTACCTCAATAAGAACAAGCAGATTACTTGATGGATGCAATTAAAAAACTTATAAATTCCCCACAACAAAAATACTTACTGCCCATTCTTTTAGTATTTGTAGGTTTCATCTGGGAAATCTCTAATCTTGATGCTTTAAGACAGGGTACCGAAGGTTTCTACCTTCAAATTTCAAAAGAGATGTTCCAACAGAAAAGCTTTCTAACACCTCTCTATTTAGACCACCCTCACTGGTCCAAGCCACCACTTCACTTTTGGATGCCCTTTCCTCTGTACTTTCTCAATGGTGGTCCCTCTATAGCTTTTGCCCGAATAACCGTACTACTATTAAGTATTTCAAGCCTGGCCCTATTCTGCCATTGGATCTTAAAGCGTTTTAAAATTCCCTTTCCGGTTTCATTCTTATTCTTCGCATCTAGTATCGGTTTTTTGAAGTATTCGCGTATCTTCATGATGGAGATGCCACTGACTCTTCTAACTGTTCTAGCGGTCGTTTATTTTTATGAATACCTTGAGGAAAAAAGAAGACGAGATTTTGTCCTCTCAGTTATTTTTTTGGCAATGGCCTCATTAATCAAGGGCCCTGTGGCATTTGTAATGGCCGGTCTCTCACTCGGAAGCTATCAGATTTACACTTATGTAACCTTTAAAAGAATATTTATTAAACCATTATTTGTATTATTTTCTATTGCCACGGTTTTAAGTAGTATTTGGTATATCGCCTGTTACCTTAAATACGGATATTATTTTATAGAATATTTTTTTATAAGAGAGAACTTGGGAAAATTTTCTTCTCAATCCTACCCACTTAAATCTGTGATTCAGGGGCTACTTGTCTATTCCTTTCCTTGGTGCCTCTTTATCCCATTACTTTATTCAAATGTTTGGAAGACAACTTTAAAAAAATTGCATTCCCCCGATAGTAGAGGAATCATATTCCTGGCGCTCAATTTTCTTTGCTTCTTAATTTTATGGATGATTCCAAATCAGAGATCCCATCACTACGCCATTCCTTCTCTACCCTTCTTTTTGGCCTTATTACTGATCGGGGTCTACCGCTCTTATCCCTATTTTGAAAAAGGAATAGTTTCAAAAATTAGTAAGTGGATTCTTCTGGTTATCAATTGTATCTTGATTTCAGTCTTAAGTCTTTCATTGACCATTAAAGACTTACCTAGTGACCCTCAAAGTATCTTAGTCACCTGCCTTTCTATTGCATTTCTTATTTGGCAAAGTGTTAATCTTTTCAAAATGAAGCACCAGCTAGTACTGACTACATTCTTATCTTTAACTTTTTTATGGGTTTATACCCTTCCCAAATTCTACCTACCGACGGTGCCTCAAGAAGTGGTCCGCTCGATCCAGACCAATAGGAAGAAAGAAGTCGCTATTGTTTTCAGAAAACCTTATTTTATCGAGGAAGCGATTAATAAAAAGGTAACCACCCTCGATAAGAGAAATATCGAGCAATATATCCAAAATCACAAAGAATTCTATATTGTTCACGAATCACTATTCAACGAGCTCAAATTGGGGAAATTGGCGCAGGTTATTCACTCCTGGCCTATTTGGCGGCGCGGACGCCGACCCAAAGAAATATTCAGCGCCATAAAAAGTGGTGAATTATCCAGCCTTCGAGAAAATTTATTACTCCTTTCAAATCACCCCTAGCTATCTAGACTAACGCGACGCACCCATGCTATAAGAGGCCATGGAAGAAGCAATTCAAAGGGACTTAAACAGCGATTTTAATGGCGTTGGGGAAAAACTACAGGTTTTTAAATACCCTCATCCTGTTCTTAAAAAAGTTGCAGAACCAGTGACCGAATTCGATGCCGATCTGGAACAATTCTGTAAGAATTTGCTGCACACTATGTATACCGCTCCCGGAATTGGTCTGGCGGCACCTCAGGTCGGTGTTTCAAAAAGAATTTTTGTACTCGATATTTCCTACCAACGGGAAGATGTAACTCTGGCCGATGGCTCAAAAGAAAAACGTTGTACTGAATTCAACCCGCTAGTTTTTATAAACCCAGTTTTAAAAGAACTCGATGGTGAACAGCTGCACGAAGAAGGCTGCTTGAGTTTGCCGGGTCTCTATGAATCGGTGAAACGCTATAGTTCACTAGAAGTGGAATATCAGAATTGTAGCGGAGAAGTTAAAAGCATGAAGGCCGAGGAGTTACTATCGGTCTGTATACAGCATGAAAATGACCACCTCGAAGGAATCGTCTTTCTCGACCGCTTAAGTCTTTTGAAAAAAAATCTACTTAAGAAAAAATTTCTCAAAAAGAAAAAAAATAAATGAGCCGCTTAAAGACAATCTTCTGTGGCACCCCTGAGTTTTCAGTACCTGTATTGGAAACATTAAAAAACAATTCTGATATCGAACTCTATGCCGTCGTTAGTATGCCTGACAGGCCAGCTGGAAGAGGTAAAAAATTAACCACCCCTGAAGTTGCCCAGTATGCAAAAGATCACAATTTAAAACTTATACAAACCGAAAATATAAATAGAGAAGAAGCATTTTTAAAAGAGGCTGGCGATCAAGGGGTAGACCTTATAATTGTCTTAGCATTTGCTCAATTTCTCGGTAGTAAAATGTTAGAACTTCCAAAACATGGCTGTTTTAATATTCACACCTCCCTGCTACCTAAGTACCGTGGAGCAGCGCCTATTCAATACGCATTATTAAATGGCGATAAACAAACCGGTGTCTCAATCCAAAAAATGGTAAAAAAAATGGATGCCGGTGACTTAGTACACAGCAGCCAAGTTAAAATCGGAGAGGATACTACCGGTGGTGAATTGTATGACCTTCTAAAAAAAGAAGCCGCAATTTCAATTGAACCCTTTATAAAGTCGCTGATCGAAGGGACCATTACTTACACCAAGCAAGATGAGACCCAGGTCTCGCTGGCGCCGACTTTAAAAAAGAATGATGGTTTTATTGATTTCAAAAACCAAAAAGTGGACGTTATTTTTAATCAAGTAAGGGCACTTAAACCCTGGCCTGGAACCTTCTGCTTTTTAAATAATAAACGCTTAAAGGTAATAAATATAAAAAAGGAATCCTCTTCTCTAAAAGCGGGAGAGCTCTCAATCCAATTTAATACCCTCTTAGTTGGCTGCCTAGACGGGGCCTTGCGCCTTACGGAAGTTCAGCTTGAAGGCAAGAAGGCGTGTACAGATACCCAATTACTAAATGGTTTAAATAATAAAAACGAAGAATTTCAAATTAATCCAAAGGGAGGATTATCATGATCACAGTTTCACCCAGCCTACTTTCCTGTGATTTTTTAAATATAGAAGAGGAACTTAAAAGGTTTGAAAAGTTTGATAATCTCTGGCTCCATTTAGATATTATGGATGGCCACTTTGTTCCCAATTTAACTTTTGGGCATCCATTTGTTAAAAAAATGAGTCAAAATACCAGCACTAAACTTGATGCCCATTTAATGGTTTCAAACCCTGAGTTCTATGTTGAGACCTTTAAAGATATTGCTCTTCATAATTTCACATTTCATCTCGAGGCAACGGAAAATCCCTTGGCACTAATTAAAGAGGCTAAAAAATATTTTCCCAGTGTTGGAATTAGTATCAAACCAGGTACTCCAATTGAAAACCTTTCAGACGAAGTGCTATATAGTATTGACCTTCTCTTAGTCATGTCAGTTGAGCCAGGGTTTGGAGGTCAGTCATTTATTGAAGAGACCTATGGCCGGCTCAATCAGATTAGCAGTAAGAAAGAGGCCTTAGGCCTTAATTTCGAAATCCAAATAGATGGTGGAGTTAGTGATTCTAATTCACAGAAATTATTAAGCCATGGTGCTACTAACTTAGTGGCGGGCTCTTATATTTTTAAAGCTGGACCGGCTGAATACCAAAAACGTGTAGAGAGCTTAAGAGGATAATTATGGGTATCGCCTTTGATCATGCTGAAAAAATAGTCTTAACCGGTTCGGATTTAACTATCGACCTAGTTCATAAAGTTGCCTACGCTAAGCCCGGGGAGATAGAACTTTCTATAGCCAACGATTCTTCTAAAAAGATGAATAGTTCGCGCCAATATATTTTAGAGCTGCTCGATAAAGATGAACCCATTTACGGTATTAACACAGGCTTTGGCGCACTTTCCAGTCACCAAATTGCAAAAGAAGACTTAGCACAGCTTCAGGTAAATCTTATTCGAAGTCATTGCACCGGAGTTGGACCAAATTTCAGCATACCTTATACTCGCGCCATTATGCTCTTGCGAGCCAATTGCTTAATCAGCGGATTTTCTGGAATTAACCCGCTAATAGTCGATCTCTTATTAAAATTTATAAATTACGACATTGTTCCCCTCGTTCCCACCAAAGGATCGGTTGGCGCTTCAGGAGACCTTGCGCCTCTAAGCCATATTGCCCTGGCCTTAATCGGAGAAGGCGAAGTCCAGTTCCAAGGAAAAACTATTGGTTCTAGTTTTGCGATCGATTATATTGGTCATAAACCAGCGGTACTTGGGCCTAAGGATGGACTTGCATTAATAAACGGTACTGCTGTTATGGCGGCCTTAGGAGCGCTTGGTTGTTATGAGGCCAAGAGAATTTTTAAAATTGCCGACATTTCTTCCTGTCTCACATTAGATGGAGTTCGCGGCACTTCAAAGGCCTACTCCCCTTTGATTACAAAACTAAAACCCCATCCAGGGCAAGAAGATGCCACTTATAATCTGAACCTCTTATTAAAAGGCAGCCAGATTAAAGACTCCCATGATGATTGTGGAAAAGTTCAAGACCCCTATTCGCTTCGTTGCGTACCCCAAGTCCATGGCGCCTGCAGACAAACTTTGCGACACGCTGAGGAAGTTGTATCAATCGAACTGAATTCAGTAACTGATAATCCACTCATCTTCGTAGAGGAAGGGAAAGTTATCTCTGGTGGAAACTTTCATGGTGAGGCCCTCGCCCTAGTTATGGATTACCTAACAATGGGACTAAGTGAAATTGCCAATATCTGTGAAAGAAGAATTGAAAAAATGATGAACCCCACTTTTTCCGACCTACCGGCTTTCTTAATTAAAGATTCGGGTCTAAATAGTGGCCTAATGATTGCCCACGTCACCGCTGCCGCTCTGGTCTCAGAAAATAAGATCTACTGCCATCCGGCTTCCGTCGACTCTGTTCCAACGTCTACTGATAAAGAAGACCATGTTTCAATGGGTGTAACAGCTGGTAGAAAATTAATGGAAGTTTTAGAGAATGTGAAATATGTCCTTTCAATTGAATTGCTTTGCAATAGTCAGGCATTAGAATTCCAAAAACCTCTTAAGTCATCGGAAGCTCTCAATCAGGTCCACACTCTAATAAGAAAACATGTTCCTATAATTGAACAAGATCGAGTTCTAAGCACCGACATCAAAAATATCGTGAAACTTATAAATTCAAATGAATTAGTTAAAGCTGCAGAAAAGCATACTGGAGAATTAAAATAATGAAAAATGAAATACCTCTCCCTCCCACTGGTGCTGAATTAACCTGTAAAGGTTGGCACCAAGAAGCCGCTCTTCGTTGTCTCTTAAATAATTTACACCCTGAGGTTGCCGAAGATCGCGAGCGACTGATTGTCTATGGTGGAAATGGTCAGGCGGTACGCTCTCACCAGGCCCTAAGTGATACTATTAAAGCACTTAAAGAGCTTGAAGATAATCAAACCTTATTAATGCAATCGGGAAAACCGGTTGCCGTTATTCCTTCACATAGTCACGGACCAAGAGTTCTCATCGCAAATTCAAATCTTGTTCCCAATTGGGGAAATTGGGATCATTTTAA
Source organism: Halobacteriovoraceae bacterium (assembly GCA_018646195.1). Lineage (GTDB taxonomy): Bacteria > Bdellovibrionota > Bacteriovoracia > Bacteriovoracales > Bacteriovoracaceae > JABGVH01. The sequence goes on along the minus strand of JABGVH010000154.1, from coordinate 11,708 downwards.
TAAATTAAAAGATCAAGGCCTGATGATGTATGGCCAAATGACCGCCGGCTCTTGGATTTATATTGGAACCCAGGGAATTCTTCAGGGAACTTACGAAACCTTTATGGCCGCCGCCGAAAAACATTATGGTGAAGACAAGGACCTCAAAGGGACCATCACACTAACGGCGGGACTCGGAGGAATGGGAGGGGCCCAACCCTTGGCGGTTAAAATGGCCGGAGGCGTTTTCCTGGGATGCGATGTCGATCCTAGTCGCATTGAAAAAAGACTTCAAACACGTTACCTCGATACATTCGCCAACTCTTTCGAAGAGGGATTAAAACTAGCGCTTGCGGCAAAAGAAAGTTCTACTGCAACTTCGATTGCTGTTGAAGGCAATGCCGCTGACTTCTTTGAATTTATCTTAAAGCAGGATGTGGTACCAGAGTTAGTCACCGATCAAACTTCGGCACATGACCCACTTAATGGCTATGTTCCTAGGGCCATGAGTTTAAAAGAAGCATTGGCACTTAGAACATCAGACCCGAAAAAATATCAGGACCTAAGTTATAAAACAATGGGAGACCATGTACTCGCCATGCTTGCGTTACAGAAAAAAGGTTCCCATACCTTTGATTACGGTAACAATCTAAGAGAGGGTGCCAGAATTTCGGGAGTTGAAAATGCTTTTGATTTTCCCGGTTTTGTTCCTGCTTATATTCGTCCACTCTTTTGCCAGGGTTCAGGACCTTTCCGCTGGATGGCGCTGTCAGGTGACCCAGAAGATATTCGGGTTACAGATGAAGCGCTAAAGAAACTTTTTCCAGAAAATTCTAAACTCCATAACTGGTTAGATAAGGCCTCAGAAATGGTCGCCTTTCAGGGAATGCCAGCACGTATCTGTTGGCTAAAGTATGGCGAACGAGAAAAAGCTGGCCTATTATTTAATCAATTGGTGAGAGACAAGCTTGTTAAGGCGCCTATTGTAATTGGTCGCGATCACCTCGATTGCGGGTCTGTCGCCTCACCTAATAGAGAAACTGAGTCCATGAAAGATGGAACCGACGCCGTTTCTGACTGGCCTCTTTTAAATTTAATGATAAACACTATGAACGGTGCTAGCTGGACTAGTTTTCACCATGGTGGCGGTGTTGGAATTGGTTACAGCCAGCATGCCGGAATGGTTATCGTCGCCGATGGTAGCAAAGATATGGATGAGCGGATTAAAAGGGTTTTAAATGCAGACCCGGGAATGGGAATCATCCGTCACGTCGATGCTGGTTACGATGAGGCCAAAGAATGGATGCCTAAAACCAATATCGGATTCCCGTCACAGAATTAGGAAACTATGAGCGTAAAAGTATTCACAAAACTTAATCAGATTGCCACCCTTAGTGGGGTTGCTGACAAAGACGGGCGAAAACTTGTCCCCGATGATCTTTCTATAATAGCTGACGCTGCTATCGCTTTTGACGATCAAAAAATTCACTGGGTAGGCAAGGCTCAAGACCTTCCAAGTGAGTATCAAAAATCCAAGAAAATCGAATTGCCAGGCCATGTACTTACGCCACAAATTGTCGACTGCCATACCCATCTTATTTTCGGTGGCGACCGGGCAAAAGAATATAGCTTGCGTTTAGATGGTGCTGACTATCAAGAAATTGCCAAGGCCGGCGGTGGTATTTTAAATACCATGAATGGAACCAATGCACTTTCTGCTGATCAACTCTTTGAGCTGACCAGTGAAAGAATCGAAAGACTTGGCACATATGGCGTCGGTACTATTGAAATTAAAAGTGGCTACGGTTTGAATTTTGAAAGTGAATACCAAATTAGCCATATTATAAATAAGCTTAAAGTTGCTTTTAAGGACCGCATCCAAATTAAGAATACCTATATGGCGGCCCATGCGGTCCCCAAAGAATTTGCAGAATCTAAGAGTTATATTTCCCAGTTAGTCTTACCTCTTCTTGAGAAACTTGCTTCTGAAAATATTTTAGATGCAGTTGATATTTTTCACGAAGAGGGTTACTTCGATTCCAATGATACCCAAACGCTTTTTGAAAGCGCTAAGCGACTAGGGATACCAGTAAAAAGTCACGCCGATGAATTCCAAGATAATGCTGGCGCAGAGCTGGCGGTAAAGTACCAAGCGCTATCGACAGACCATCTTCTCTGTACCAGTGACCGTGGAATAAAAAGTCTCGCCGAATCTAAAACGGTGGCGACCCTTCTTCCAGGAACAGGCAGTTTTCTTGGTAAGCCTCAGGCCAATGCCCGTAAATTTTTAGATGCCGGCTGCAAAGTCGCCATCGCATCCGACTATAATCCAGGTTCTTGCCACTGGGATAATGTGCTGCAAATCGCCGCTATGAGCGCTCCACTTTACAGAATGAACTCCGCCGAACTCTGGAGCTCGATAACCCATAATGCCGCCCATGCTTTGGGAATAACCGACCAAGGTGCTCTAGTAAATGGACTGGCCTCCAAATTTTCACTATTTAAAAGCCAATCATTAGCGCATATCACCTATTCTTGGGGTCGAAATAGCGCTGTTGTTATCCCGACGATTTAACTTAATTTTGAGCTCAAATATTCCGAAAAGCTAATAGGCTTAAGGAGCTATTATGTTCAAAAGAGTTTTGCTTTTTATGTTTCTCACAGGATTTTTTCTCTATGCCTGTGGCAACCAAAATCCACGTTCGGTCCGTTCGACCTCGGGGACCTCAAGCACATTTTCAACTAATCAGAGCTGTGTCTGCAGCGAAATTTCTTATCAACCAGTCTGTATTAATGAGGGAATAAATTACACCAATTCATGCTGGGCCAATTGTGATCAGAAAACCTTTTCAGATGGGACTTGTAACTCCGGTGTAAATTATTACTCTACTCAACCCGGTAATGTCTGTGGTTATAAAGATGGAATGGGAACTCAAACTTATTCCACTGATCAAACACGCGCAGCTGATGGCGCTAGCTTCTCTCACTTCGGAACCTGTCAGTAATTTTTATAAGATGGTTTTGTCGTAGAATTCTACCATTTCCCCAGAGAAAAAATCTTTAGATCCCTGAGAAACTTGATGTACTTTTCCATCTACAAAGATAATTGAATAAGGTAGCCCGCTAATTAAAAATTGATCGAGAATTTTATTTTTAGAATCCGGTATCACTGGAAAGTTTAATTTGTATTTTTTTACTATTTTTTTGATGGCCTTATTTTGATTTTCTTCATCAGTATTAATGCCAAGTATCAGAAGTTTTTCACCATATTTTTTTTGAACTTTAACCAGTGAAGGCATTTCATCAAGGCACGGAATACACCATGAGGCCCAAAAATTGAGGATGACCACTTTTTGTTTTAATGCTTTGAGGTCAAAATCTTTCTTTTTAGTATCCACCATCTTTAATTTATAGAAGAGCCCTTCATAATGAGCGTTCAGCTTCCTCTCTGTCTTTGATGGGCGAGCGGGAAGGTCAAGTAAATCGAAAAAAACCTGCCCAACCAGGAAGCCTGAGAAAACTAAAATGGTTAAAAATACTGGAAAAAATTTCTTCATTGCACCGGTCGTTTTGTCTTTCTATCCTATATTATAGGTGACACTATGAATAAATTCATTACAAGAGGACGAGATATTATTAAAAAATTACAAATTCGTATCTTTCCACCTACTTGTAACCCTCAGGATCAAAACTGTCAAAGTGGCCAAACCTTCTTTGAATTCATCTTTCTAATGCTGATCTTAGTCGTTCTCTCCTACACCTTGATGCGTGGGTTTAGTACCGGCATTGGAACTCGTTGGAAGGCGATAGTTGAAATCATTGCCACCCCTACAGATACTCCAGTAGAATTGAATTAATTTTTTTTCCTCTTATTCTATTTAACTAGGAAATCTCCATGGGATTTATTCTCGCTATTGATCAAGGAACTACTGGAACCACCGCCGCCCTGATCGACTCAAAGACTTTTGCTTTCATCGACAAGGCCAATTTAGAGTATCCCCAAATTTACCCCCAACCGGGCTGGGTGGAACATGACCTCGATGCTATTTGGAAAACTGTTGGTGAGTCGGTTCGGAAAGTTTTAGAAAAAAATAAGACCTCTGCTGATCAAATTGTGGCAATTGGTATTACCAATCAAAGAGAGACCACTTGTGCTTTTAATACTGAGGGCATACCCCTGGCCAAGGCAATTGTCTGGCAGGACCGAAGAACTGGAGATTTCTGCCAAGAATTAAAAGATCAGGGAAAAGAAAGTCTTATTAAAGAAAAAACAGGACTTCCCATCGATCCCTATTTTTCCGGCACTAAAATGCGCTGGCTTCTCAATAATAACCAAGACGTTAAAAAGGCAGCGGCTGGCAATCAATTAAAATTTGGGAACATCGATACCTTCCTGCTTTATAAACTAAGCGCCGGCGCCTCTTATGCCACCGAAGCTTCGAATGCTTCTCGCACACTTTTAATGGACTTAAAAAGCTCAGAATGGGATTCAGAATTATTGTCACTATTTTCAGTGCCACTAGAATGCCTACCTGAAATCAAAGACTCTTTTGGCGACTTTGGTAGTACAAGTGGTCTCGACTTCCTGCCTGATGGAATTCCTATTACTGGAATCTTGGGCGATCAACAGGCGGCACTATTTGGCCAGGCCGGTTATAGTGCGGGAGATATGAAATGCACTTATGGGACCGGTGCATTTATTTTAATTAATACTGGTGAAGAATTGGTTCGAAGTAGCTCGGGATTATTAACTACAGTGGCCTATAAAAAAGAGGGTCAACTCTACTATGCTCTCGAAGGTGCCGCCTATATTGCCGGCGCTGCAGTTCAGTGGTTACGGGACAATTTAAAAATTATTCCTAATGCCCCTGCCGTTGAAGCATTAGCTAAGGAAGTTAAGGACCTTGTTGAAATGGAAAATATTATGATGCTTCCGTTTTTTACTGGCATCGGCTCCCCTTATTGGATAAGTGATGCCCAAGCTGCCCTGGTCGGGCTAACCCGTGATAGTGGCAACTCACATATTGCCAGGGCCTGTTTAGATGGAATCGCCCTATCCATTAATGACCTGATTGAGGCCATGGGAAAAGATTCTGGAAATAAAGTCAAAGAACTTAAAGTTGACGGGGGTGCAGTGGCCAACGATCTACTGATGACCATTCAAGCAACCGTAAGCCAAGTAAAAGTGATTCGACCAAAAGTCACTGAGACTACTGCCTATGGTGCCGCCTTAGCCGCTGGAATCGGAGCAAACCTTATAAAATTTTCTCAAATTAGTGAACTTTGGAAAGAAGATAGCCAATTCGAATCAAAGAGCGATGAAGTGGAATTTTACCAACGCAAAGCTATTCAGTGGAAGGCCACAATTCAGAAACTGTTTCTTTAGTAAAATAATTATTGAGTTCCGTTATATGTTTTAAACTTATAAAGGTAAGTCCTGGGAACTTTCCCTGTACCTCCTTGATTGCATGCTCGGATAAAAAGACTAAATTGTATCCCATTAATTGACACTCTTTAAGCCGGCACTCCAGCCGGTTGCTGGCCCTAATTTCTCCGGTTAGCCCGACCTCGCCAATAAAAATGGTACCTGGAGGAATGCAAAATTTCCTCAAGCTAGAAAGAAGAGAGGCGATGACCGCTAGGTCGCTTTCACGGGAATCTAACTTTATGCCACCAACTATATTGATAAAAACGTCACTTAAACCGAGGCTAACTAAGCAGTGCTTCTCACAGATGGCAACTAATAGGGAAAGCCGATTAGAATCTAGTCCTTGAGTGGTTCGTTTACCAACCCCATATTTTCCATCCGTGATAAGAGACTGGATCTCCACAAATAGAGAACGGCTTCCTTCTGTAATACAAGTAAGGCTGCGTCCACTCCACTTTCCAAAACTATTGGCGGTGAAAAGCTTTGAGGGATTTGATACTGAAAAAAGTCCCTCTTCCTTCATTTCAAAAAGTCCTACCTCATTAGTATTACCAAAGCGATTTTTAATCGCCCTTAATAGGCGGTAGTCATTTTTTTGATCGCCTTCAAAGTAAATAACGGTATCGACCATATGCTCTAAAATTTTGGGACCGGCTATTGCCCCTTCTTTAGTAATATGACCAATTACAAAAGTAGTAATCTTCTGCGCCTTCATATGGGTCATTAATTCATAGGTGACTTCTCGTATTTGACTTGAGGTACCAGGTGCAGAGTCCAAGTTTGAAGACTGGGTGGTTTGAATTGAATCCACTACTAGAAACTTAGGTTTAATTCGATTTATTTGAGTCAGCATCTTTTGCCAATTTGTTTGATTATAAATATAGAGTCTTTGGTCAAAGGCCTTAAGTCGTTTTACCCTGGAAGCGATTTGTGATTGAGATTCCTCGCCAGAGATGTAGAGAATATTCTCTTCTGTCTTTTCACCCAGGCTGCCCACAATTTCAGTCAGTAAGGTTGATTTTCCTATTCCTGGTTCTCCACCAATTAACACCAGGCTGCCTTCAACCAATCCTCCTCCCACCACCCGGTCGAATTCACTAATACCAGTCAAGGTTCGCTGGTAATCAGAACTGCTTATCTCATTTGATTTTTTTGGCCCAACATCTTCAACCGAGCGACCAGCCTCCCCTGACTTGGCACCATCTTTATAAAATTGCTCTTTGGAGAATGAATTCCACTCACCACAATCCGGGCATTGACCACTCCATTGGGTGGCCTGGTAGTGGCACTCGCTACATAGGTAATGCGATAGAAGTTTCGCCATACTAGTCTCCTCTATGAGTACTGGTACAAGTAAGAATATCCTTTGGAAGATGCAAGGCTAGGAAATTACTATTGAATCATGCTCTTTAGTTCTTTTTCTGAGACAACAGGAATCGAAAGTTTCTCTGCTTTAACAAACTTTGAAGAGTTAGAATTTTTCTCATTAGTTACTAGAAAATCAGTATTCTTGGAAACCGAGCTAACCACCACTCCGCCAGCTTCTCTTATACGACCTTCAATAATGCTTCTTTTTTCTTCTAAGGAACCGGTGATGCAAATCTTTTTACCTGTCACCAAAGTCTCTTCTCTCTTTATATCTTCGAAGCTAAAACCACTTTTAAGCAGCTTTTTAATTAGTGGAAGTTTTTTACCCAGAGAACTTATAAATTCCGTTGCTGATTTTTCAGCAAAGGACTCCACTTCAATCAGTTTTTCAATGCTTAATTCTTGCAGTTTAGGGATGGTATTAAAGCCGGCCATGACAACTTTTTCGCATTTATTATAGGCCCCACCCTGAATTCCAAGTGCGCTCAAAAAAGTTGTTATATCGGCTTCTTTTGATTTATCAATGGTGGACATTAATTTATCGGCTAATTTATCTTTTACTTTGTCCAATTCCATTAATTGAGCTTTTTTCAATTTATAAAGATCCGGAATATCACTGACCAGTCCTTGAGAAATCATTTCATTGAGTCGCTTTGACGAGAGGTCATCCATTCCAATTTTCTGAATAAAGTTCAAGATTGTTTCTTTTACTCTGGCCGGGCATTTTTGGTTGGAGCAATAAAGCCGAATGTCGGCAATCTCAACTTTGGATTGGCACTCGGGACAAATCTTAGGAATTTCAAATTTGTTATCGGAGGGATTAACGACAGAGAGAAATTTAGGAATAACTTCACCTGAGCGAATGATCTCAATCTCATCGCCTATTTTAAGACTGTACTGTTTAACTAGCCCATAGTTATGAAGTGTGACCCGCGATATTTTGGCCCCCGATAAAGTCACCGGCTCAATATCGCCAACGGGAGTTAAGATACCGTTTCTAGAGACTGACCAAATAATCTTTTTAATTTTAGTTTTTTTGGATTCCCCTTGAAACTTAAAGGCCATTTTTGAGCGGGGGTGGTGGGCAGTATTACCCAGGCGATCGTGCAGCTCTAGCTCATTAAATGAAAAAACGATGCCATCGATTTGATAGTCTCCCTCACTCATAAATAATTTTGTTTCCTCTATAATTTTTTCGACACCACTCTCGAGTTTTTTTCCACTTTTATGAAGAGTAATTTCAGGCGTTAGAAAGGAATTTTTTGTCAGCACTTTAAATTTTTCTACTTCGCTATTATATAATTTACCAGCAGTAATAAGATCAAAGGCCTTGAAAGAAATATAACGGGAGAATTCAAGATTTTCCTTTCTTCCCACTAAGCCGGCGACAATATTTCTCTGAGAAACAGGTCTATCTAATCCTGTCGCCACCATTTCGTCAGAGAGATGAAAAAAATCCTCTTCGGTACAGTAGAGCTCTCCACGGACTTCAATTTTCTCTTTTATGCTTATTTGGCTTGGTATCGACTTAATCCAAATTACCTTTGGGGTAATATTCTCTCCATGACTGCCATCACCTCTTGTTTTGGCCAGGCTTAGCAGGCCATCTTCATAGACCAGTGAACACGAGACTCCATCGATTTTATTCATCGAAACGGCATCATGCTCTTCAAACCAGTCGAGAAGCTCTTTTACTTTATAGGTTTTATTGAGTGAGAGCATTTTACTATCATGCTTAATTTTCTGACTATTTGAAGTTGTTGTTCCGACTATTTCTAGTACCGGATGCTTAGGTGATAATTTTTTTAATTCTTCTTCTAATTGATCATATTGATGATCGGGAATCTCGGGACGACCTTGATAATAAAGAGCCTTATGGTGCCGAATGAGCTCCTCAAGTTCTTCTATCCTTTTCATTGATTCTCCCAAGCTCTAAAAAGTAAAAGTAGATCCGACTTTTAAATTACTTTCTTTATGTTTTAGGCTACGAGTTGGATTAACAAACTTCGCCTTAGAAGTTGTTATATTATAAGAAACATCTATCGTCATGCTTGGACTGTAATTGTATTGGCCACCGAATTCGAGCCCAAAATTAGATGCACCATCTTCTTCACCAAAAATAGCACTTTCTTCATCAAACTCTGGATTAAAAATAAAGCTGAGCTCTGCGAAAACACGGTAGAGTTTTTCAAGAGGGATGCTACCCTTAACTCCCATCAAAATGCCTTTAAACTCCACTTCAGTCCAGCCATCAGCAGTTTTTGTATCTAGCTCATAATCATATTTGGCATAACCCAGGTAACCGTCAACCTGAGGACCGTAGAAAAATCCAAGAGGTAGGTAGCGATAACCACCCTTTACTTCAAGTCGGGAGGTTCCAACTGAATTGGAATTTGCGGTTAAGGTTCCCTCTTTCTTTTTATAAGTCCCTACTTTGCGACCGATCTCAAGGGAGCCCCAATAATTTCGTGTCGCCCAAAGTTCTGCCAAGAGGTCAACTCCCAATAAGAGACCTCCTATTTTCTTCGTATCTGTATCGGTGATTGTCGCCGACCCGGTACCAATATTAAAAAATACACCTAGGTGACCCAGTTTTCCAAATTCAAATTCTTTAACATCAGAAAAAGGAGTTTTACTTATAACCTTATTTTTCTCGGACTCTTTTAAATTAACCCAATCATCCAAGTGAAGTCTTTTATTGGACTCATATTCCGAAACCATTCCTTGGGATTGTTTTTTTGTGACGTGAAAGACCTTAGCGTCGGCAATTTTTAATGTTTCCCAATCGACCACTTCTTTTAAAAGTGGATGGCGCTTCTTTAATCGAGGGCGGGTAATGCTAACTTGTGAACCATTAACAATTCCATAACCGCGGCCCATATCTACCGTAAATTGATCTCCCAGTACTCCGATAATGCGACCATCATAGGGAATCGTTTTTTCGTAGACATCTAACCAATTTTTTATGGTCTGGCCGATAACAACCACATCTTCTGTATCTAGTTTTGTCTCTTCCTTAAAATAAATATCTTCGCCATTATGACCAATTACTTTTATTTTTACTTCAACGCCTTTAACAATATTATTGGCCTCAATTTTTATAAGAGAGCCAGATTTTGTTTTCTCGGCGAGTAGACGAAGGACAGATTTATTGGCCAGATGGCTTTGTAAATTTCGATTATAATTGCCTAATAGATCCATAATGCTGGAATTGCTTCTGTAATAACACCAATCACTATTTTTTAGGTAATTTTCAACTTCCTCAAAAACTTTAAAAGAAAGTGCTCCTCCAATATTATCCTGGATTGGAAGAAGTAGGCAGCGTCGCATACTGGGACTTGCAAAGGTTAGCGAGGGAACCAAAAGGATCAATAATAAAACTATTCTTATTTTCATTAGAGGGGAAGGCCTGGTAGAGCTGGAGGTTGTTCATTTCTTAAAACTGCAGGCTTTTCATAAATTTGGACTAACATTTTGAGGTCATTATTTTCTTCTTGAAGAGTTTTTACAAAATCCTCAAGTCGTTGAACTTCCATTTTAAGTGCCAAGACTTCTCTTTTGTCTTCCGATACTTTTTGAACATTTTCAGCGGGGGCATAAATAAAAAACTTTCCGTTTTCTTTTTTATACCGAACGCGATCGGCCTTAATGTAGCGCCTAACTGTTGAGATACTTAAATCCCTATAATTAGAGTATTCAAGTATTGAAAGCCAAATGCCTTTTAGTTCACTATTCATACTTCTATTGTAAAAAATATTGCACCGTAACGCAAAATGTTTAAGATGAAATTTAAGTAAAATTTCTGTCAATTGATCTCATTATAAAGGTAAAATTTAGACACACTAAAATAAATATATTGCTGGTAGTCAAATGCAGAAAGTTAACCTTGCCCCATTTAAATCAAAAAAAGTCGCCCTTGTTATGTCGGGCGGCGTGGTAAAGGCGGCTGCTTGGCACTTGGGAGTTGCCCTTGGTTTGGAAGAGCTGGGCTTTACTCTCAAGCATAACGAATCTCCAGAAAATACCGAGCTTGAAATTTCAAGCTATGTTGGTTCTTCGGCCGGGGCATTGATCAGTCTCTACTTTGCTAATGGTTACAGTCCAATGGATATAATCGAGGCAACTGTGAATGGCAAAAGTAAGCGCTTGAGACCAATCACTTACAAAGACATGCTGTCTTTAAAGAAACCAATGAAAAATCCTCCCCGCTCAAAAATGTATGAGCCGCTAGAGGGACTTCCTTGGGCGATTACTCGTTTTTTGAAACCGATATTAACCTTACCGGGGCTCTTTACCACTTCGGGGCTGCATAATTACTTAACTGACGTGGTTCTAAAATATCCCTCTTTTGAGGAATATGCCGCCGATATCTTTATCTTAGCCACTCAGTTGGATCATAGCCGTAAGGTAATTTTTAGTAAGTATAATTATCCCAATCCTGGCCATGACAATACCTCCAGTTATTACACTAACGTTCCTGTTGCTGAGACAGTTGCCGCCAGTATGAGCGTGCCGCCCTTTTATTCCCCTTATCCCGTAAAAAATCCTTATACCGAAAATACTGATTACTATATAGATGGGGAAATCAGAGAAACACTTTCAACTCATGTCGCTGTCGACAATAAATGTGAATTCATTATCAGTTCCTGGACCCATACCCCCTATCACTACCATGATGAAATTGGTTCTCTTATCAATTATGGACTACCTGCGATCTGTACCCAGGCCATTTTTTTAATGATTCAGAAAAAAATTGTCGCCGCTCGTTCGCGCCACAACTTGTCCCCCGATATAATAAATACAGTTAGCGATTATATGAAATCGAATAAGTTAGGAGAGGAGCATCGAAGAAAAATTTGTTCGATACTCGAGAGGAAGCTCAATTATAATCCAAATATTAAATTTATTGATATTTATCCCAAACATGAAAATT
>JABGVH010000245.1 GCA_018646195.1 Halobacteriovoraceae bacterium | reverse complement strand
GGACCCTGCTGCTGAACCAGAGCCTGCTGCGGAACCCGAGCCGGCTGCCGAGGCGCCAGCTCCTGCCGCAGAACCAGAACCGGCTGCCGAAGCACCAGCAGCGGAGGCGGCACCTGAGGGTGAGCAGAAATCTGCAGAAGAATTGCTTAGTGAATTTGAAAAAATGCTTGGATAGACTTACAACTAGGAAAAATTATGAAAACCCTGCAAATACTTCTCTTAGTGACCATTTGTCATCCGGCATTTGCCTCAGTTAAGGCCAAGAATAAATTAATTCTCGAAACAAAAACGGTTAAAAGAGTTGAGGCCAGCCAAGCCAAGAAATTTTTTCTTAAGGAATATAAGAAAACTCTATCCCGTCCCCAATTAATCGTACTCAAGAAAAAAACCTTAGAAATGGGCTCGAAAGCGGTACCAGCGCTAATCGAAGTTATGAAAAATAGTAATTATCCCGATAAAAATAAGTGGATGGCGACCTTCATGTTGGGAAAAATTATGGGCAAAAAATCGGCTGCTTTCATCAGCAAATTTCTAAGGCACCCGTCTTGGGTTATGCGAATGGCCAGTTTAAAAACGCTGCTTGCTTTAAGACAGACTAAATATAAATCTCTCTATGTTGATGCATTAAAAGATAAGAGCTTTATTGTTAGGAATCAGGCGCTTGAAAACATTCGAACTTTAAAATTAAGTGAATTAGCACCCCATGTTTGGGCCATGCTATACGACAAAAGGAATTACTATAATCCTAAAACAGGAAATCGTAAGAGGACCAATATTATTCGGAAAGTCATTAAGGCAGTCGGGGACCTTAAGTTTAAAAAAGCTGGCAGCCCAATGATCAAAATGATTCAGAAAAAGAAGTATATCGATATCTTCAAAGAGCTGGACTACTCGCTAACTAAAATTACCGGAAAAAAATCCCCAGCTGGTAGCGCATTATTAAAACGTAATTATTGGAAAAGAATAGGAATGGGAATTACAACAATCTAGCTTAGAAGTTATCTTCAAGCTCTTTTGCTTTCTGTTCTTCAATCTTTTTAAGCTTCCCTTCAATACTTAAGATGCGTGATATTCGATAAAGAATAGTTTTCTCAAGAATGCCATCACTTCTTACCACCTTCCAGCCTTGAAGAAAATCTTGCTCAACCATTTGGCGCTTAAAAACTGTTACCTTAGTCACTTCACGAGTTCCACGGAAGCCTTTGACGACATTGAGAATAACCTTAAAGCGGGCTGCTTTAACGCTATCTTTACCGCCAAAAGAGTCGGCGAAATTGAGTTCTAAGGTATTATCGATCCAGCGAGTTTTGATAACTCCGGCTTCTTGATTCTGTAGTTCTAAGTCATATTTCCTCATAATTTGTAGAACTGCTTGCCAGGACTGGCTAAATTCAGATTTATATATTTGACTCGGAATTTCGAATTCTTCGGTGATATACTGAAACTGCTTGTAGGATGAACAAGACAGTTGTATTAATAAAATAGTAGCAAGAAAATATTTGGTCATCCCCTTAATTTTAGCCTAGTTTGGTAAGAATATGAAGCATTCGGAAATATTGAAAAATGTCCTTCTTCTAGAAGCTGAATCACTAACCGCAGCTGCCAATAGACTTTCTGAAGATGAGGTCTCGAAACTCGTCGAAATTTTTAATTTTTTGGCGAGGGCCAAAGGCAGCCTTTTTTGTTGCGGTGTGGGGAAATCTGGACATATTGCCAAGAAAATAGCCTCTACCTTCGCTTCCCTAGGCCTGCGCTCTCATTTTATTCACCCCAATGAGGCATTACACGGCGACCTGGGTAATATGGGAAAGAATGACGCTTTCTTAATGATAAGTAAGTCCGGAAGTACCGATGAGGTGCTCAAACTTATCCCGTACCTACCAGTAGAGAAAAAGCTTCGTATAGGACTTTTAGGCGATACTAGCGCCGCCTTGGCGAGTGAATGCCACGTAGTGTTAGATTGCTCTGTAGAAAGAGAGGCCTGTATTAATAATTTAGCCCCAACCACTAGCAGCACCCTTGCTTTAGCAATGGGAGATGCTTTAGGTGTTCTTTGGGAAAATATGATTAGCCTTTCAAAGGAAAAATTTGCAATCAATCACCCGGCTGGATTGCTCGGAAAGTCTCTTCTTCTAAAAGTTAAGAACTTTCTAACAACCAAAGCAGATTGCCCGCAGGTAAATGAACAATCGACTTTAAAAGAGATTGTTCTAGTTATGACTGAAAAGAATGTCGGTGCTTGTGCGGTGTTAAACTCTGATGGAAAACTGGTCGGGATCATTGTTGAAGGTGATATTCGCCGCTCTCTAACTGTCAGTGATAACCAAGGTCTAGATACAGTCGCCAGTGATATGATGACCAAATCTCCAATTTCTATAAACCAAGATGAATTGGCCCTAGAAGCGCTTAAAAAGATGGAGCAAAAAGATCGCCAGGTAAATTTACTAGTTGTTAATAATAGCGAAGGTCAATTTATAGGAATAATTAGGCTTCATGATCTTTTAAAAGAAGGGTTTAAATAGTCCTGATTTTCTTCTTCCGAAAGAGCCTTAGTCCGCCAAACAGTATTAGAAAAATAATAAATAAATTTAAAATACCGAGTCTTTGAAAAGGAGTGCCTTTCCTTTCTGGTGAGATCAACTCTAAATCTAGCTTTCCTTCCACAAATGGGGCCAGTCTTTTACTTTCTCCGCCATTTGCCAAAAGAATAGAAGAAACGCCGGTATTTGTAGTCCTGACTATAGGAATTTGAAACTCAACCGCACGCCATTTGGCCAAAAATTGATGCTGAAAGGGTTCCGCCGTATCTCCATACCAGGAGTCATTTGTAAGATTGACTAAAAAGTCCGGCTGATCTTTGACTCCGTTTAAGTAATCAGCGATGAAGCGAGAAAAAAGAATCTCGTAACATATAGCGGCTGAGAAGAGTGTCCCTTTCCTTGTCTTAAAGAGCGAGTATTCTTTTCCTGAAGCAAAATAAGAAATATTTTGAATAAACTGGGACAGATAGGCGTTGAATGGACCGAAAGGAAGACTTTCCCCAAAGGGAATTAATTTCATCTTATGATAGGTCTGAGTCAGTCCAAGGTCTGCCGAAATAAAAAATGCGGTATTGTATTCAGTTTCAAATGATAGTGAATTAAAAGATGAGGCCCGGTCATAACCACCTGTTAAAAGCTCAGCTTGAGTTTGATAAACGGTATCTCTCATTAGGGCGGGAATCATATTTTTATTTTTCTTTATGATTCTTGAATTTAACAAGCGAGGGTAGGCTGTTTCTGGCCAAAAAATCAAGTCAAGTGGCTTTTCGGAAGGTGCGGTACTTAAATCAGTATAAAGCTTTAGAACTTTATCGAGGGACTTATAGTCGCCATCCTCAGAGCTGATTTTTAAAAAGTTTCCAATATTGGGTTGGACTAGGCGAATGTAATTTGTTTCGATTTGATCAGGAGAAGTCCAAAGTGTAAGTGGAATGGCGAAATTTGCAATGACCACGGTGGCAGTAAATGCCAGTGCTAAAAAATCAAGAGTTTTAGTTCTCAAAAAACTAACCAGAGAAAGTGAGAGCCAAAAACCTGTAAATGAGAATAGCGGGGCGCCAAATATTGGTGCTAGCCCTAGATAGGGAGCAAAGAATAACCAAGGATGACCCATATGGGCGGGAAACTGCTGTGGCGTATAGTACTCCAATAGAGTCAGTAAGAATGCAATTACTATATTTCTGTGGGTGGCACTACTTACAAAATAGGAGGTTTTGAATCTCAGTTTTTTAACAAGTGTGTGAATAATTAAAAAGAGGATGTACTGAGGTACGATGATTAGCGAAAATAAAATCCCTAATAGCTGGTCGAGTGGAAAGGGAATACTACCAAATTCATTAAGTGTATAAGGGATCCAATAATAGCCCAGTAGGCAATAGCCTAGGCTAAAGCAAAAGAGAGAGAGCAATTCTTTGCCTAGTCTCGAGACCTTTCGGTCATTTGGATAATTGAGGCTGACAGAATTTAACCAAAGGGCAATTCCAATTATGGGACCTGGAAAAAAATAATACTCACCACTATTTGGAAATCCTGTGGCGTAGAGCAGCCCCCCGATAAAAGGCAGTAAATAGAGGCTAATTTTTTTGCTTGTAAATATGTTTATCACAGCTCTATTTTAAGTCCCTAGCGCCTCTATTGCCAACGATCAATACAATAGATTACAATTTAATTATGCAACTGAATCCTCAAATTGAAAGTGTCGAAAAGCACTTAATATTCTCTTGCCCTCATTGCCAATCAGTTTTTGTCACCGAAAATCAGTGTGAGAGCTGTGGTTATCAATTTAAAGTCGACCGACTTGGTGAGCCTTATGGCAACCGCAGCTTTTTCAATATGTTTAGCTACCAAGCAGATCCTTATTATTGGCTAAGTCCAGGTAGGAAAAGCAAAGATAAAGCCGCTCGTAGTCACTATCTTCGCCAACTCTTTTTTAGGTTATCTAAAATATTTGATTACTTATTCGGTGAGATAGAGGCTGACCTGATAAAGAGAAAGCATTTTCTGTTTGAGGCAAAAGAAATCATAAATGAGTTTACCATTCAGGGTGGAGATTCTCAGAAAATTCTAGGTCTTATTAAAGATCAGCCGGCTCATGGAACTTATCAAGCCATTTGTGGATTTGTTAGCAACGCTGGGAGACAGCGACCAACTCAATACTCTATATTTAAAAAAATTTGGAGCTGGCAGGCCCTGGATGTGCCTTGGATCAGAATTTTTACAAAAACACTTTTTGTATACGTTCCTGTTATTATTTCTTCCGTATTATTATTTAATTACCTAATTGTGAGCCACTAAATTCTAATTTGCGAATCGGTAATGAATCTTACCTTGCTTCTTATCTTGCTTCTTGCTTTCTTCAAAGTTTGACTTGTTTGCAAGTGATCGCTTGGCCTCGCCTCTAGACATTTTCTTGGCCAATCTCATTGCATTGCCAGCATCTAAACGACCTCCAGAAAGACATCTGGTAGTAAGAGTAATTTCTTTGCGGCTCGACTGGTTGATGACTTCTTTAACTTGTGCAGCAGTTAGAGCAGGAAATTGAGACTTAATAAGTGCTGCAACTCCGGTGACAAATGCTGTCGCTTGACTGGTTCCGGTTAGGTAACTGGCCCTGGCATGGGGATAGGCCGATCGAATTCTGTATCCAGGAGCTGCTAAGTCGACACTATTTTTCCCATAATTAGATGAAGATAGTAGTTTTAACTTCTGATCGTGAGCGGTCACGGTAATAATATTTTTTAGACCATAACTTGCTGGGTAATAGGCATTATCGCGGTTGTCGATATTCGACTCTTCATTACCAGCGGCAGCGACTACTAATATACCTTTCTTTTCGGCCATTTTTAATACTCGTAATTCTTCTAGTGCTGGCTCTGGTCCACCACCGGAATAGTTGATGATATCAACATTCGAATCGATGGCGTACTTTAAGGCCCTGATCGTTGAAGTTAAGTTATCCTGACCTGACGCTTTTGGATTGTAGTACTTTAAGGTTAGGATTTTAACACTTGGAAAGACACTTTTAACAATTCCTGAAACATGTGTCCCGTGACCGTGGCTATCGCTCGGTCTATTTTTGAATTTCTTATTTTTAGAAAAATCTAGTCCAAAATTATTTGTAGAAACAGTTCCTTTAGGAACATATAAATTCTTGGCCAGGAATGGGTGATGGGGATCAATTCCGGTATCGATAACGGCGACAACAATTTCTTTTTTCTTTTTAAATTTTTTCCAGGCTCCCAATAAGTTAATTGAAGAGGCGGTATTATTAGGTGCGATTCCCCAGCTCACAAAACGAGACTTCAGAAGGTCTTCATTGAAGTAGGAAATAGTCGATTTGCTGGACTTGCTGCGCTTTTTCTTGAGGACTTTTTTAAGAAGTGCAGGCTTAAGCGAGCTTCTTCGCTTTTTGCTTTTGGCAAATACACTTGGGCCCATCAGTAAGCACATGAAAATGGTCGGTGTGGTCAATTTTTTTAAATAGTTCAGGGACATCATTGTTTTTCTATCTCCAAGGGGAAAAGGGCCTCTCAATCCGGGGTCGGATTCTACTCCTCTCAGGGTTTAAATAGAGCAAAGCTCAGGCCAAAAAAGCTATCAGATATCAAGTAGATAAGTCTATAAAAGCGGCCAGCTATTGGCGCCTGTCTAAAAACTAGCCGGATTCCCCAGTTTGGCCCTAGTGGCCAAAAGTCTGGTCTAAGGTGTCGGAAGTAGGCGCTGTAAGCTGGCCTTTGATTTGCTCTATTACAGTACAACCCGGTTAAACGGCGACCCAGCAGCATTTTTGGGACCAGTTGACCACTTTGGAGATAAGTATGATGAAAGTAAGAAAATGGATGCTCTTGAGCCTATTTGCCCTTTTACCGCTGATGATGCTGATGGCAGTTCAGAGTGAAAAGGACCAGGAGCTCTCGTCAGGCAGTTATAATTACCGTCCAATTATCCAAAGAGCGTTAGCAGTGGTTCTAGAGAAGACTGACAATATGGCGCAATATACCGCCCTGGAGAAGAATCTCTAGTTTGGGCACAAAAAAAGGCCCATATAAAGAGCCGTTTTAATAGGTGAAATTTGTTTATAGGCTTAGGCCGAAAAACGACCCTTTTGGCGCTCTTCTTCCTCGGCGTGGGTAATACACAAATTGGCCCAGGGCTGGTTTTCTAGCCGTTTTACCGCGATAGCTTCTTCGCACTCTTCGCAATGACCATAAGTTCCCTCTTGGACGCGATGGAGAGCTTCCTCTACCGAGCGCAATTTCGAAAGTTCTCGTTGGCGTATATTAAAAGTAACCTGCTGGTTAATCACACTGGTGGCCAGATCGGCCTCGTCAGGCAGGTCTTCAGGAGAAACCGCTAAGTCTTCGGTTGATCTTAGAATTCCACCATTCAAAATCTTAGATTTTAAACTTAGCAGAAGTTCTTTTTGCTTTTTGATAAATGTTTTATTCATAATTTCCTCCTTGAAGCATTAAAAACATTAGTCCTAATGTCCGCTTTCAAGCACGTGGCTGCCCTTAATTTTAGCCTTTTATTGGATTTCACCCAAGTGAAAAAAAGCTGCAAGATTTGCCATTAGCTGACTAAAAAACAGGACTATTCTAATCCTTCGATAGTAAGTCCTGACCTTATCGGAGGCTTTTAATCGGGGCCTTAGGCATTTTAAAGAAAGTTGACCAGTATTAGGAGCTCAACTACCATGATTTTATGAAGAGCTTAAAAGAAATAAGGCAGATGCATCGCGAGAATGAAATGCTGGGTTTGCTTGATCAAAATATTCCTGGTGCCTGTCTCGAATTGGCCAGTTCCAGCAAGGCGACTACACGTTTATTAGATAGGCTGGCAGAATCATCTTCAATTATGGTTCTACATGAAGTTGCCAAGAATACTAATTGCACAAAAGAGCTTCTTTCGAAGTTATCAAAGAATGAGGACATGCTGGTTCGGGATTACGCCGTGAGAAGTCTGCTAGTAAAACAAAAGAAAAAACTTTGAGTTATAGGGTCGGATCCGGTTCTGCGGATATCACTGCCAATGTTCCCGAGATTGTCATGCTTGGATATGGCAATCCTGGAAATTTTGTTGAAGGAGTTGAAACTCCTCTAAGAGTTCGAGTTTTCTATTTCAAAAACTCAAATGGCCAAGAACTAATATTCGCAAATTTTGAAATATGTTTTATTACTCAAATTTTAAGAGAGACGATTCTTGATTTTTTGAAAGGCCTATCAAATAGTAATTGGCGAGATGCCAATGTCATTCTTACCGCCCAGCATACCCATTCAGCCCCAAGTGGTTATACCCATTATGCACTCTATAATATGCCGACTCCTGGTTTTTGTCAGCAGGTACTAGATACCTTGGTCGACGGATTTAAAGAGGCCTTTGCCAGCGCCAAAGAAAACTCTGTGGCCGCAAAGGTACTTTATAAAGCGGCAGAATTTCCTCCCGAAATTCCAGTGGCCTATAACCGAAGCATGTCGGCCTATAAAAGAAATAATGAAGTCGCGGGAAAGAGATTACGAATTGAAGATCAAAACCTATGTGTCGATAGAACAATGCGGGCCTTGCATATAGTGTCTGAAAGTGGGCCTGTCGGTTTTATTAATTGGTTTGCTGTTCACTGTACATCGGTTATGTGGACCAATCGTCTTATTTCCCCGGATAATAAAGGATATGCCTCCTTAGAAATGGAGCAATTTGTTCGAAAAGAATCCGGTGCAGGAAATTTCGAAGCTATATTTGCACAAGGTAATGCCGGAGATGTATCGCCACTCTATCAAGTTCCAAAATGGAAGCGTTACTTACCTC
The DNA here is from genome assembly GCA_018646195.1 of Halobacteriovoraceae bacterium. Classification (GTDB taxonomy): domain Bacteria; phylum Bdellovibrionota; class Bacteriovoracia; order Bacteriovoracales; family Bacteriovoracaceae; genus JABGVH01. The sequence continues at coordinate 20,719 of JABGVH010000245.1, read as the reverse complement.
GGGACGTGAGTGATGATTTCGCCAAGGCCCGCCACAATGGACATTTACAGTTCGAGCAAGCACTAAAAATTTTTAAAAACTCTGGTGAAGAGCTTTCTGGCGACATTGACAGTGAGTTTCTCTATGTCGATATGTCCTGCCAAAAAGTCGACCCAGAATTTCTTCCAAAACGCTACAAACGAAGGAATATTACCACTTCGCCTGCCTGTTTAGGGGTGGCTTTTTTGAAGGGCGCAGAGAATGCAGGAATAGATTTTTTCATCGCCTATCCCGCAATTTTAATTAGTTATATTATTATGTGGTTTGAAATTTTTGTGACCTCGATTCTAAATGCAAAAATGGCACAAGCAGTTAGAAAGAAATATAAATCCCAGGCACCTAAGGCGATTTTTGTAGAGTCAGGTGCGCGTCGAATTTGGGGTACCCGCAAAGTGGTTGGTTTAGTGCTTCCGGGCGCGGTCGATCCGACAATTAAGTATTTTAAACGGCTGGCCCGTCGTAATGCTCTAGGAAAAAAGTCTTGGACTCAGCAAGTTTTACCGGCTCAAGTAACTGTGATGGGAAGTCTCTGCTTAGTTATGCTACCTGCCGAAACTTCGACAATGGCAGGAGAGCGGATCGCAAAGTATGTCGCAAAGATGCTTAAGAGAAATGGCGTCAAACATGTAGTTCTATCTCCCTACGCTAATGGCTACTCAGGTTATATAGTAACGCCAGAAGAATACAGTGCCCAATGTTATGAGGGGGGACATTGTGTTTTTGGGCGATGGACATTGCCAGCCTGGTTAACGGTACTTAAAGGAATTTGTGAAGAGATGCAAAAAGCCCCAGATCAAAGATCAATGGACAGGAGTCTGCGCCCACCAACTTTTACCAATGAAGAAATTTCAAAGAGATCTTTTGTCGCCCATGGCTACTGATTTACTGCTTTAAATTGCGCCAGGATTTACCTTTGCGATTGGCCCTATTTTTTTGCCATTTTGTGACGGCTTCTAAATGCTCTTTATAGGTTTTACTAAATTTATGGGTACCATCGTTTTGGCTAACGAAATAAAGGAATTGATGTTTTTGAGGAAATATTACCGCCTCAAGAGATTGAAGTCCGGGGTTTGCAATTGGACCTCTAGGCAAACCATTAATTCGGTAAGTATTGTAGGGTGTTTTCTCTTGGAGATGGCGTTTTCTTAAATTTCCATTATAAGTCTCCCAAATGCCATAGATAGTTGTGGGATCTGATTGTAAGCGCATCCTTTTTTTAAGACGATTATGAAAGACCCCAGAGATAATAGGTCGCTCAAATTTTGCTCCCGTTTCCTTTTCAACTACTGATGCAAGTGTAACAACAGAATGCAGGTCTAAAGATGTGGCACTAATATCTACCTTGGTTATTTTGAGGAAAAAATTTCTGACCATAAGCTTTATAATCTGCTTGGGGTTTGAATTGGGCGTAAAACGATAGGTATCTGGATAGAGGTAGCCCTCGATTCGTTTAGCGGGTATTTTTAAGCTAGCCGTAAATTCAGGATTTTTTGCCAAATTTATAAAATCTATTCTGCTTTTAATAATTTTTTTTGCTTCTAAAATTTTGGCAATCTCGTACAGATTCTTACCTTCTGGGATGGTTACAGAGGCAGTTATAGAGTGGCCTTTTATAAGCAGGTCGATAATATCGAGCATAGAAGTACCGCTTTCTATTTGATACTTTCCAGCTTTAAATTTGGTCATATAGGATTTAGATTTACAATATCGGTAGAAAATTTTCGAACTTTGGATCAGCCCCTGGCGTGCCAGCCGGCCATTGATCTTTGAAAAGCCTTCTCCTGGTTTTACTACAAATTGGATTGCCGGCCCCTGGTATCTCCAGATTGCGATCACGTGGTAGACCCGATAGCTTGCAAAGCCCACTGCTAAAATGGATGATAGGATTAGGAAAATCCAAAACTTTTTCTTCATTTGTTATAAGGATACACGCTCGGGCCAATGCGCTCAAGGAATTCTAGAAAGAGTGGCCCTTTTCACTTAAAAAATCTTCCAAAATTATACTGGCCGACAAGCTATCAATTAGCTTTAGATCAATTTTAAAATTAAAGCGGGGGGATGAGAGCATTCGGTCTTCAGCTTCTTTGGTAGTCAGAGTTTCATCTTGAAAAAAGAGGGATTCGACTCCGGCCTGCTTTAGTTGCTCACCGAATTTGAGTACTTTTTCGGTCATGCTGCTAGACTTTCCGTCGAGAAGATAAGGTACTCCTAGCACTACATGGACAACACCTTCTGCTTCACAGCGCTCTAGTATGGCCTGAATCAATTGCTCACGGCCTTTATTGATTATCCTATCGGCAAGGAGTGGAAAAGGGTCGCTCCCAGGGGTATAGGTAGCAATTCCGGTCACTTTGGTGCCAAAATCAATAGCTAAAATGGTTTCGAGATGGAAGGGTAGCGGGCTATTCATTAGGCCAACCTACAATGACTTGCTGCCAAATACAAGCCTATAGAATTGATAGACTGATTTCTTGCAGGTTGACATCCAGCTTTAGTCGGTTAATATTAGACTCATCAGTTCAAAGGCAATCAAGTAACAATCACCAAAATTTTAAGGGGCTAAAACTCTAACCAAAACGCCAATATAAATATCTCAAAAATTATTATTAACCCTCCCAAAAAATATAGAATACAAAAAGTTCAGGAGTAAAATCGAATGCATCTCAATGACTTAAGAGAAATGGAAATTAACGAGCTGACAAAGCTTGCAGGAACCCTAGACATAGAAAACCCAGGGGCGATGAAACGCCACGAAGTGATCTTTGCTATTTTAAAAACAAAGGCCAAAAAAGAAGAAGAAATTTTTGGTGGTGGTGTTTTAGAAATCCTGCCTGATGGTTTCGGTTTCTTAAGATCCCCTGGTTACAATTACCTACCTGGCGCGGATGATATTTATGTATCGCCAAGCCAGATTCGCCGTTTTGGTCTCCGAAAGGGGGATACCGTGGAAGGGCAAATTCGCCCACCAAAAGATGGCGAGCGTTACTTTGCACTTCTCAAAATTAGCACCATTAACGATCACACTCCAGCCGACCATAAGAAGGCAGTGCTTTTTGATAACTTAATTCCTCTCTATCCAGATAAGGCGATTAATTTAGAATCTAAGCCAACTAACTATTCAACTCGTATGATTAATCTCTTTGTTCCTCAAGGTTTTGGTCAAAGATGTTTGATTGTGGCGCCACCCAAAGCCGGTAAAACGGTACTTTTACAAGATATTGCCAACGCCATTACAGATAATCATAAAGATGCGACTCTAATTGTCCTACTTATAGATGAGCGTCCCGAAGAAGTTACAGACATGAAACGTAATGTGGACGCAGAAGTTGTCAGCTCAACGTTTGATGAGCCTGCTAATCGCCACGTTCAGGTAGCAGAAATGGTTATCGAAAAAGCCAAGCGCCTGACAGAGGCCGGTAAAGATGTCATTATTCTGCTCGATTCAATAACTCGACTGGCCAGGGCCTATAATACAGTGGTTCCACCTTCCGGAAAAATTCTCTCTGGTGGGGTCGACTCTAATGCCCTCCACCGTCCAAAGCGATTTTTTGGCGCTGCTCGAAATATTGAGCATGGCGGTTCACTGACAATTATTGCGACAGCATTAGTTGACACAGGTTCCAGAATGGACGAAGTGATCTTTGAGGAATTTAAAGGGACTGGTAACTCTGAAATTGCTCTAGATCGTAAGCTTCTTGAAAAACGAATTTTTCCAGCATTAGATATAAATAAGTCTTCTACCCGTAAGGAAGACCTATTAATGGAGCCGGATGTTCTTCAAAGAACCTTTTTGTTAAGGAAAGTATTGCATCCAATGAATACCATCGACGCGATGGAATTCATGTTGAGCCGCTTAACAAAAACCAAAACTAATATCGAATTTTTGACTTCAATGAATGGCTAATCCTATGTTTGATAAACTGGACGAAGTTGTAAGGCGATACGAGAAGCTAACTGAAAAAATGGCAGACCCGACGCTTTACGATCGCCAAGATGAGTTTAAAAAAGTCTCTTCTGAGCGTGCAGGAATGCAGGAGCTTGTAGAAACCTTTAAAGATTATAAGCTCCTAAAAGCCGATATTTCCGAAGCTAAAAATATTCTTAAAAATGAAAAAGACGAAGATATGCGGGAGATGGCCCGTGAAGAACTTGCAGAGGGGGAAGCCAAGATGCCGGCCCTTGAGCAAGAGTTAAGAATCCTTCTCTTACCAAAAGATCCAATTGACGATAAAAACGTGATGGTCGAAATTCGCGCCGGTGCCGGTGGGGACGAAGCCTCAATTTTTGTCGGAGAAGTTTATCGAATGTATGCAAATTATTGCCGTGAGCTTGGATTTAAATCAGAATTAGTTTCAATATCAGAGGGCGATGAAGGGATTAAAGAAGTTATCTTTTCAATTACTGGAGAAAAAGTTTACTCCAAGATGAAGTTTGAGTCGGGCGTGCATCGAGTGCAACGTGTTCCTAAGACGGAATCCCAGGGGCGAGTTCATACTTCTACAATAACTGTTGCCGTAATGCCGGAAGCAGAAGAAGTGGATTTCGAGCTCGATATGGGGGATGTTCGTATTGATGTCTTCCGTGCTTCTGGTGCAGGCGGGCAGCACGTAAATACTACCGATTCTGCGGTTAGAGTGACCCACCATCCAACCGGTATTGTGGTTTCCAATCAGGATCAAAAATCACAAATAAAAAACAAAGAAAAAGCTTTAAAAATATTAAAAACTCGTATTTATGACCGGATGGTTCAAGCCGCTAAAGATAAAGTCTCAGCCGAAAGAAAGGGATTAGTTGGAACAGGCGATCGCAGTGAGCGGATACGAACCTACAATTTTCCTCAAGGCCGCCTGACCGACCATCGAATAGGTTTGACTATCTACAGCTTAGACAAAGTTATTGAGGGAGCAATGGCCCCCGTTACCGATGCACTTGTTGCTCATAATCAAGCAGAACTGCTTAAGGGTGAGGAAGATTAAGATGGCCGCTCGGGCCATTGGCGCTTTCACTCAACGCTTTTTTACCAATCGCAAAGATCAGCTTTTAAAAAATTACCCTGGCTTTAACTTAACTCGTTTAAAGCGAGAACTATTTCACTTCGCTCTGAGGTCAAATATGTACAATGGTTTCTCAGAAGCTCATTTTTGGTCAGCTCCTCTGTTGGAAAATTCACAAAACCCTGTCTGCCTATTTTTTTCTCAACTCGAAAATGGAATTCCAGTCGAGTACATTACTGGGCGATCTTATTTTTACAAGTCGGAATTTCAGGTATCCGAAGAAGTTCTTATTCCACGCTCAGAAAGTGAGTTATTAGTCGAAATGGCCCTCAACGAACTCGCTAATTGGAGCCGTAAAACGGATGAAGGCCTCTCTATCGCTGATATTGGGACGGGGTCGGGAGCGCTTGTACTTTCTATTCTTCGAGAAATCAACAGGCCAATAAAGGCGATTGCTACAGATATTTCACCTTCGGCCTTAAAAATCGCTGAACGGAATTTTTTTAATTTGAGATTTACTATTAATAAGAATTCGGACCTCAATTTAATCCATACCGATCGTCTAGAAGGTATAGAAGGTAAGTTCCATCTGATTATTTCTAATCCGCCCTATATAAAAGAGAAGGCCGATCGTGAACTGGTCCATTCTCAGGTAAACCAACATGAACCGCACGTTGCACTTTTTTTGCCTGACGAGGACTACAGCGATTGGTTCAGGCAGCTTTTTGAGAGTATCTCTTCTTCATTATATGAAGAGGGGGTCTTTTTGATGGAAGGTCATGAAGAGCATTTAGAAGAATTGGCAAAATTGGCCCAAAAATGTGCTTTAAGTGACGTCCAAGTGATTAATGATTACAATGAACGGCCCAGGTATCTTATTGCGAGGAAAAAAGAATGGATAAACTAATTATTACAGGAAATGCTAAGCTCTCGGGAGATGTCGAAATTAGCTGCGCAAAGAATGCTTACTTACCAATCCTTGCGGGGGTAATTCTCAATAAGAAAAATATTCACTTAAAAAACTTACCCGAGTTAAGAGATATTCGAACTATGAAAAAGCTTCTAGAAATGCTGGGAGTTAAGACCAATGTCTCTGGTGATACCACAACCTTCGATTCCTCAGGGATGAATAGTTTTGAAGCAACATATGATTTAGTTAAGACAATGCGTGCCTCTATTTTTGTTCTTGGGCCACTACTCGCTCGCCACAAAGAAGCGAAAGTTTCATTGCCTGGAGGTTGTGCAATTGGTACCCGTCCGATTGACCTTCACCTCACAAATTTAGAGAAACTTGGTGCTGAAATTAAAATGGAAGGGGGCTACGTCCACGCTAAGACGACTGGGCTAGTAGGAGCTAATATTGTATTGGCCTTCCCATCAGTAGGAGCAACTGAAAATCTGATGATGGCAGCGACATTGGCAAGTGGGCAGACTGTTATCGATAATGCCGCATTAGAGCCTGAGATCGGAGATCTTGGAAATTTTTTAAACGCCATGGGAGCGAAAGTTTCTGGGCTTGGTACAAAAACTCTCACAATAGACGGAGTCAAAGAGCTTCACGAAGTTGAATACGAAGCTATTGGGGATCGTATCGAAGCAGGCACCTATTTAATGGCGGCACTTGCGACTAATTCTGAACTAGTAATAAAGAAGGCCAACCCAGGTCATTTAGAATTTGTCATAGAGAAACTAAAAGAAATGGGGGGCCAGATAGAGGTTAGAGGCGAGGAAATATTTGTAAGGCCTAGTGATCTAAGAGGGACTAAAATAGATACCGCGCCTTTTCCTGGATTTCCAACCGATTTGCAAGCGCAAATGATGGCACTTCTGACGCAAGTTAATGGTAACTCGCTTATCTCAGAAAATATTTTTGAAAATAGATTCATGCATGTACCGGAGCTGCAGCGCCTAGGTGCTCAAATAACCTTAAAGGCCAACTCAGCATTTGTTGAGGGTGGTTTTCCTTTAAAAGCGGCACCAATTATGTGTACCGACCTTCGTGCTTCGGCGGCATTAGTTATTGCTGCACTTTGCGCTGAAGGAGAAACTCATGTCCAAAGAGTTTATCATTTAGATCGTGGTTACGAAAAGCTAGACCAGAAACTATTGCGGATGGGAGTTCAAATTAAAAGAGTAAATGAAGACTAATATGGAGTGAGAATGAGTGACTGTCTTTTTTGTAAAATTGTTGCCGGAGTTATTCCCAGTGAAAAAGTATTTGAGAATGACAAAGTGTTAGGTTTTAAAGACATAACTCCTCAGGCTAAAGTTCACGCACTATTTATTCATAAAGAGCATAGTCGAGATATTAATGAGCTTGTTAACGACGATCCCCAGCAAGTCACGGCCATTTTTGAAGCGATCAACCAGTACTCCCGCGATCAAGGGCTCGACAATGAGGGATTTAGAACTGTTACTAATTGTGGCGCCAAGGCCGGTCAGTCAGTTTTTCACACCCATTTTCATGTACTTTCTGGTAGCTCTTTTGGGAATTTTGGAAAAATTTAAAAAATTCTAATAGTGAAAAAAGACCTACTCTATACATTAAATTAGTGAAGAATTAGTTCAAATTAAATAGGTTGCTCCAAAAGGAGGGCCTATGCGCTTTAATTATCTACTGTTAATTTTTCTTATAGTTACTATTTCTTGTCAAAAAAAGAACAAATCAAAAACTCAAATTCTTATACCGAGAGGTATTCCTGCTAAACCCCAGGTCGGGCCCGGAAATAATCCAGGAGGTACTCCAACCGTACCCCAAAAAAAAATGCCTTCGATTGTGGTAAATAGAGTTTTTAAAAGCAGTATGGCACTTATCGGCGACACAAATTTTGTACTCGAAGAGAAAGTTGAAGGTAAAATTAAGCAAAATTATTTTAGAAATAAAATCCTAAACTTTACCACCAAAAAAAATAGTGGCTTTGACATTACTCTTCCTGAAGAAATTAATCCGCTCGATGAGTATGTCGTTCGAGTCAGTAACTGGGACTCACTTCATTACTACCGGTTTTATCAGCGCTTTTTTAGAGAATACCAACCTGGAGTCTGGCAAGGACAAGCGGAGTCAAACTTTGACCTTTCCCTAAATGGATTTGAGAAAACGGATAGAGTACAAGATATAAAATTTTCGTTATTAACTCATAATCTAGAAATGGGAGTACTGACCGAAATTAATCGCTCTCACCTTTTTGAATTTCGAAATCAAGAAGTCGTTTTTGATGGGGTTCCTGAACAGCATTATATTACGCCTAACCGCTATAAATTTTCATTAGGTAGTTTAAAAACGGGAACTATCGAGGAGGCCTTTAAGCAGAGAGGGGATCTCTTTATAAAGTTGGAAAATTTTAGTTATGGACAAAAAGGAGAGGGACTTCAGGATTTTAAAAAAGAATATACCGCTCTCTCGCGAAGAATGACAAAAGTCGTGCTGTCACAAGCATCAAGTACCAGTGTTTTCTTCGTTAAGCCGGGCCAAAAATTAATTGATATTGTAAAAGGCTTGGATAAAGATGTGATTTTTTCAGAAGATCAGATGCTTGTTGAATTTTTAGGCAGCCGGACAAATTTTTTTGAACCAATTGCCTCCGTTAATCAAAATACTGCGATTGAAGATTTTAAAAAAAGTTTATGGTTAGCTTCTTCTAGTAAGAAAAAAGAGCTTAATTCAGATTCGGTTCTACTGGACGGAGAAATATTAGTGCTGGCTTTTGCAACGGTGCAAAAATTCATATATTCAAAGAAGAAGAAAAAAATGAGATTTGAGATGCCTACCTTTGTTAATTCTTTGAATTTTGATCAATCGGATCCAGGTGACATGATTGAGGTTTTTGGAGAAGCCGAACAGGGAGTGCCTTCAAATGCAGCAACTCAGGTTCAAACTTATACTGCTCATTATGATGAAGAAGTTTGCCGTGGAGGAGGGGGACGTGGAGATAGGGATCCTCTATGTCGCATGGTCACGAGAACCGGCGCTTGCGGAGTTTTAGAGAGGATTTTAGGAGCAGTCGAATTTAGTCCCTTAAAGTTTGAAAATGATTTGTCTAACTTTCGCTTATTTTTAAAAATCGGTGAAAAAACTTGGCAGCCTAAAGAGTTTTTGGAAAGTTTTCAACTTTTCGATAATGATCAAAAATTTGTCTTCAGGTTTCGTCTTAAAAGAGAATATTTTCCTAATGGTAAGGTTGAAGCTGGTTTTTATATCGCGGAAGATTCGCATCCAATGTCTATCAATATCGGATATGTTCAAGATGCCGATTGCGCAATTAGAAGGCATCGCAATTTTAGATTTTCGAATTATAGTCAGCAACCTAAGGCCGTAACGGTTTCAAAAAAGCAGCGGTTTAAACTAAGTCTTAGAGAACTTTAAGCAGATTGTAGTCCTTCAAAAAGGGCCTTTAACAGGGCCTTTTGGAGGGAACTCATTTTTAAAACTTCGGCCATCACTATAACGGGGCTTTTATTAATGGTAGCGGTAAAAACTAATTGACCCTTTTCTTGGTTGAATTCAGCTATGTTTAAGACCGCCCCAAATTCTTTATCGTAATGTTTCATAAGGTTACTTTCAAACTCAGTTCCAGGTACCGGATTGGGAGTTTTATTTCCTTCAATTTTTACCTGGACCAATTTTTTTCGCTCGCCGACCATCTCCATATCATTGAATACTAACTTTAATGAAGTAGGGCCTAAGTTCTTTCTCAAAAGATGCCATAGCTCTTCAAAAAAGGCGGTCCTGTCATTTGGCCAAAGGGCCTTTAAGTGATTAAGGGTAGGAATTAATACTTCTAATGTTTTTAAATTATTTTGAAGTACCCATTGTTGATTCATTTTAAGGGCCAAGCGAGTGGCCTCTATTGTTTCAAGAGTTTCAAAAGCTTCTATTGAAAGGTCATTTTCTTCAGCACTTTTAATGGGAGTATTCATAAGTTCTTCACTAAACCTAAGGGCCACTGAGTCTTCTTTTAAAAGATCAGCCGGAAGAAAAATTCCTTGGATATTTTGAGTCTCAAGCTCTTCAAGTTCCATGATCTTACCTTTTGCAGCCTCAGCAACAGGAGAATTAAATGTTCTTAGGGCAAATTGCTGTTCAGACTTAATATAGGCCAGGGAAAATTGCATGGTATTCCTTTGATAAATTTAATACTTGAGAAGACTTATATTATAACAAGCGTCATTTCTTGTGAACTCCCAATTTGCCTTGTGCAGATTCTTTCATAGGTTACAATATAACTATGAAGCTCTGCGTTTTATTAATTTTTTCAAGCCTCTTTTCGAAGAGTTATGCCCAAGACGAACGGTTTTACCGGGAGTTACTGACGGGGGAACTACTTTCCAAAAAGGCCAGGAAGTACAATCCGCCGCCAAAGTACAAGGCGAGGACCCCATTTTATGAGGTGGACCTCAACTCTGACGACAGGAACGAGCGTTTTTACTACGAGAAAAAGGGCGGAGAGGACTTTCTGGTCATCCAAAATTATAAGCGCCAGGAGATATTTCGCTATAAATTCGAAACGATTGGAATAAACGCCAGGCTTTACCGGCTTTCGATAAGAAGAATATCAGCTAAAACCAAGGTCGTTGTTCTCAACTTCTATGAGGGCTATACCAATTATCTCGAATTTAACGGGAGTGCTCGAGTTTATTTAATGAGCATTGATAATAACGACTTAAGTACCATGGCGGTTTATAAGGGGCCGGGTTTTTGGCAAGAGTTTAGAGGGTTCAAAGGAGATTATCGGCAACGCTTTTATGAGCTAAGCCTTTATGATTTTAATGGCGACGGGATTAAAGAAGTAATAGTTCGTCATCACCTCATTCCTAGGGTTTTAATGTATTTAGATGATGGAAAATGGTCGAATATTCATGACTATATACGAAGAATTTCTCGCGTAAATGCCAAGGGAAAATAAACTAAGAGGCCTTTGGAAATTGGTCGTCGTTCCCTGGGTCTTGCTTATGAGTTGGAGAATTTGTATCACCTTCTACAAGTTTTAAACCAGGTGTTGTAGTAGGGGTGGTAAATGTTTTTGAAATTCCAAACCACAGAGCAAAAGGTAAGCAAAGGCCTAGGATAAGTAGAAAAATCTGGCCCAATCCATTTTCAGTATTAGTTTCTTCAGGTCTATAGAGAAAATCTTGGATGCTCTCTGATTTTTTATTTTCAGTAGCGGCCAAACCTTGAGTTTGATTCCAGTCATAGCCCTTTGCCTGATCAGGTGAAACATCGTTGTATTGCTGGATATCTAATCCGACGACAGGATCAATTGCAGGCGCCCGACTGGGGCTTTTTGCGAAGGCAAAACTGCAGCCTAAAAGGGTCAAAAAAAGTATTAGAGTGGTGCTTTTTTTCATAGTCATATCCTAATCTTACCACTGTCCTGTCTAATTCTATGACTATCTAAAATAATCCTTTAATTACAGACACTTATGGTGGCATCGAACCTGTAGTTTTTATACTCCAGATTCCTCCCATATTGCCTTTATGATACATTGCACTACCAATTCCACGAAAGAGGGAAAGAAGAACCCCCCGGTCCCAACCGGCTTTACAAGGCTTCGTCCATGGATTTAGTGATTGAAAAGGCCCAGCTAAAAGACGTCGAGGAGCTCCTCGGACTGTATATCTCTATCTACGGCGACGATTACCCACTTTCACTAGGAACCCAGAAGAAAGTCATGGTGGAGGCAATCAGCGATAATGACCGCTACTTGTGGTTGGTTATGCGCGATACCTTATCCGGCGTCTTGGCCGGCTCAACAATTATTGAAATGGACCTGGAATACTGTATTGGCAAAGTCACTGGAGTCACTGTCTCGCCAACTTATCGTGGCCAAAAAATTGCTCAAAACTTAATTTCTTTTGGAGTTGAGCAAGTATTGCGTAAAGAGAAGAAAGTTCATTCTCTTTACGCCACCGCAAGGACGGAAGGTTTAAGCAGTCAGCAAATGTTTTTGAAAAATGGATTTATACCACTTGGTATCTTCCCTAATTGCAGAAAAATTAAAAGCTATGAAACATTAAACCTTCTAGGGATATTTAGTGATGAGGGACTGGCGCGCCGGGCGGATGTTCAAAAAATTCCTGAAAACCTGGCCGCTATTTATCAGACTGTTAATAGTGAAATAGGTATTGATAAACAGCCTGGAGTTATCGAAGCCTGTCCTATAACTGATTTCGTTCCGTCTGAAACTTTAGATGACGTAGATGATTTTGAGTTCATAGATGCACCACAGTTTATCCAAAGGCGCTTTGATAACCTATTTGCAGAAGATAAAGAATCGGTCTTTTACCCCTTTCATCACCCTAACTTGCTAATCGCCAGTCAGAAGTTAGACCTCGAAATCTATGCAAGCTTTAATAAAAAAGATCATTACTGTGTCCTCATTACTGCTAATAAGTCTATAAAGTGTCTGCGAAATAACTTTAAACAACTGATGTTTTCAATGAAAGAATTGGGAATCTACTATGTGGAGACCCTTGTCCGGGTGGACTATTTTGATGCAATTTGCTTTCTTTCTGAAAATAGATTTATACCATCGGCCATTTATCCGGCGATGAGAGAAGAAGAGGGCATGATGCACGATTATGTCTTGTTAACTAGGACTATGGTTCCTCTCGATTTTAGTGAGACCACCTTTAGCCCGCGATTTCTCCCCTATGTTAATCAATACACTAAGCAGTGGATGAAACTCAACTTAAGTACAGTTATGGGAGATTCATAAGTGGACGAGTTACAAGTTCCAAATATTGAAAAACTCTCAGCAGTTCAGGCCTTATGTGACCGAGAACTACCTTATGCCAATTTTGAAGGTAGAGATGAATTATTTATTGAAGGGATGAAGCAAAGCTTACAATGGCATAGGGATCAAAATCCTTTCTATGAAAAATTTCTGACATCCCAAAATTACAATCCAGAGCAAATTAAAGAGCTTTCGGATCTCGAAAAATTTCCTTATCTTTTAGCAAACTTTTTTAAAAAATATGAAGTGCCAACGGCTTGCGAAGAAGATGTAGTTCTTCATCTGACCAGCTCTGGAACTAGTGGCCAGAAGTCGCAGATGTTTTTCGATGAGTGGTCTATCAAAAGTGCTCAGCGAATGGTGGATTGGATTTTTAACCACTACCAGTGGATAACTCCAGAGCAGCCAGTGAATTACCTGCTGTATACTTACGAGCCTGAACTAGATAGTAAGCTTGGTACCGCTTATACAGATAATTTTTTATGTGGTTACGCCCCAGTCAATAAAGTGGTTTACGCCCTCAAAAATAGTGGGTCAGGACATAAATTTGATGCATTTGGGGTAATCAAAGCACTTCAAGAATTTGCGGAAGAGGGATTGCCTGTCCGAATTTTTGGGTTTCCTTCATTTTTCTATTTTACCTTAGAGCAAATGCAGAAATTGAAGCTTGAGCCACTTAAACTCAACCCTGAGTCATTGACTTTTTTCGGCGGCGGTTGGAAAGGACAGCAAGACAAGGCCATTCTAAAAGAAGATCTCTATCAATTGGCCGAGGAGATGCTAGGGATTCCAAACGAAAGGTTACGTGATGGCTTTGGATCAGTGGAACATTGCATACCCTACGTAGAATGCCAAAATCACAACTTCCATATCCCTCAATACTCCGAAGTAATTATTAGAGATGTCAAAACTCTAAAGGCCCTTCCTTTTGGGGAGGTCGGATACCTAAACTTTATTTCTCCTTACATAACTTCAGTTCCTGCAAATAATGTACTGATGGGGGACCTGGCGAGCCTTCATACAAGTGAAGAATGCAATTGTGGGAATCCTTCTAAATTTTTTAAGATTATTGGAAGAGCAGGGCTCACAAAAAATAAAAGTTGTGCGATATCTGCGGCTGAACTGTTAAAGGAGTTTCAGTGAACTTAGATATTGATCTTACTAAAATCGTATTAGATAGCTGTTCAAAACTCTATTCGAGATGCATGGATGATTCCCAGCTTTTAGAAAAACTTGGCGTGGAATTAATCGAATTCATCAAACCTGAAAATCTAAAATTAAAACTTGAAAGAGAATTGGGGACAGACTTTACGCTCGACCTGCGACGTATAGATTATAAGCGAGACTTATTTGAAGGATGGGCCAGTCTAGGAACTATACTCCACATCGCGCCCTCGAACGCCTCGGGGCTTGCTTTTTTGGCCGCTCTAGAAGGCCTACTGACCGGTAATAAAAATATAGTAAAGTTGGGCTCCCGTGACGATGAACTCAGCGCCATAGCGTTTGAAGAATTATTTGAATGTGATTCGACAGGACTTTTAAGACAGCATGTTAGCATTGTAAAACTGTCGAGCAGCGATCCTGCGTTTAAGAAGATATTGTCACAAGTTGATGCGATCTCGGTATGGGGCGGAGATGCTGCCATTAGTGCCATCAAAAGTGAAGCGCCTGCTGGCGTGCGAATTATTCCATGGGGTCATAAAATATCTTTTGCTTATGTTAGTAAGAAGAAATTATCCGACAATGAGGCGATTGCTCTTTTGGCGGAGGATTGTGTTTTGCTGGAACAGCAGGCCTGCTCGTCTCCCCAGTGCCTCTTTGTAGAAGTTGAAAACTTTTCAGAATTATGTTCTTTCTCTGAAAAATTTGCAGAATGTTTAAAACGAGAGTCAGATAAGGTTGAGCTACCTCAAATTGATATTCAAGAGCAAGCTGAAATTACTAATGTTATAGAATTAGCAAAGCTCGACTCTTTAATGGGAGAAAGTAAAGTTATTGAAGCCGAGGATAAGAGTTGGAGAGTCATTGCTGAAAACCGCTCGGTACTTAGTCCGTCTCCGCTCTATCGTAGCGTTTGGATACGGCCTCTTCTAAGGGGAAAGATTATTGAATGCCTGCGACCCTGGCGAACCTACTTACAAACAGTGGGGCTACTCTCTTCTGAAAATGAAATGGGTGAGCTACTTCAATTATTTATAAAGGCCGGGGCAACCCGCCTGACAACTGCAGGTAAAATGTTGGACTCTTATACTGGAGAACCTCATGACGGAGAAGTCGCCCTTTCGCGCTTTTTAAAACGTGTGCGAGCAGAACTACCGGGGATAGGTAGGATTTCAAGACTTTCGGAGCTACAGAATAAGATCACACCTAATTCGGATGATAATTGCCCTGAGGCAATAATGTCTAAAGAAGATTTTCAAAAACAAAAAGCTAGCAAAGAAAAGTCACAGCTCTTCTTTCGTTCAGGGGGTAGTTCCGGCAAACCTGCGATCTCTTCTTTTTCTTATAATGACTACCACAAACAAATGCAAGCAGCTGCAGAAGGCCTGTACGCCGCCGGATTAGAGCCAGATACAGATAGGGCAATGAATCTTTTTTTTGGCGGCAGTCTCTATGGTGGTTTTGTATCATTCTTTACTATCTTAGAATCTTTAAGAGTTCGCCAATATCCAATGGCCGCCTATGATGATTTGAAATTGGTCGGTCAGTTTATTGTAGACCATGATGTTAATGTTTTACTTGGGATGCCCTCGTATCTGATGCAGCTCTTAGAAGCGAATAAAGAAATATTAAAAGAATCGAAGTGTCTCGAGAAGGTCTTTTATGGCGGTGAGCATTTTTCTAAAAAACAGCAAGATTACCTGAAGAAGGAATTTGGAATATCGATAATTCGCTCTGCTTGTTATGGTTCGGTTGATGCTGGGCCTCTGGGATTTCAGTGCTCAAGTTGTGCCGGTAGTGTTCACCATCTCAACGTGAGCTTACATAAACTAGAAATCTTAAAACTTGATGAAGATTGCCCTGTCGATTCTGAGGAAATAGGGCGCTTAGTTTTTTCCACCCCGGATCGTGAGGCAGTTTCAATTTCAAGATATGATCTTGGTGATATAGGACGTTGGGTAGAAGAAGATTGTCCTTGTGGGCGTAAAGCAAAGCGCTTTGAACTCTTGGGTAGAAAGGGAGATATTTTTAGAAGTGGAGGAACTTTTGTAAATTTTCAGATATTGGAGAAACTAGCAAGAGAAGAGGGAGTAGTAGGAGAAATTCAAGTTAAAATTGACAATGAAAATGGAGAAGATCGTGTCTCTCTCCAAGTTGAAAATAAAGGTGAACTCGATTCCGACTCAATTAGAAAATCTATATTGAATGGCTATAAGGAATTTAAGCAAGCGAATATAGACGAAGGCGGCTTTCAATTCAGAGTCCTACCAGTCCGCTCTAGCGAGCTAGATAGGACGGCTGGCAGTGGAAAACTGATAAGAGTGCTCGATGGTAGGGAGTTCAAATGATAACTTCCTATAGCATAGATGAAATTATTGAATATGCTTCTACCAATTCCCCTTTCTATAGGGAACTGTACAGTGGGGTTTCAAAACCTAAACTTAGAAATCTTCCAGTGCTAGACCAAGCTCCTTTCTGGAAGGCCCTTGGTGATGATAAGCTTCTAACAGCTAACTCCAGAGATGGAGTGGTATTTAAAAGTGGCGGTACTACAGGCAATCCTAAACATTCATATTTTAACAGAGAAGAATGGGAGAGCTTTTGCCATATCTTTGGTACTGGAATGAGTGATAACCTGAGAGAAGGGGACCGGGTAGGAAACCTTTTTTATGCTGGAGAGCTCTACGCTTCTTTTGTATTCATTATGAAATCTCTCGAATATTGTCCTGTTCCAACTATCCACTACCCAATTACTGGGGCAGTCGCATTTGATTCTTTAGTGAGTATGGTAAAAGAAAACCACATAAATGTCTTGGCCGGTGTCCCGACTTCTTTTATGAACTTGGCCAATCATTTAAAAGTTACCGGACAAGAATTGAAGCTTGATCGCATCCTCTACGGAGGAGAAGCTCTTTATCCAGATCAAGAAAATTATTTAAAGGAAATATTTCCTGGAACCCAATTTCATTCCATAGGCTACGCATCAGTTGACGGCGGACACCTGGGTTACTGTGCCAGCGATTGTGCCCGGGGTGAGCACCGGGTATTTGAGCAAAGTATAATTGAAATTATTGATCCCGAGAGCGGGGAAGTCATCACTGAACCTGGGCGAAAAGGAAAAGTCATCTATAGCAATTTGACCAGAAAACTAATGCCTATTATTCGTTATCCTGTTGGGGACGAGGCTTATTGGACCTCCGATGGAAAGTTCAAACTATTAGGTCGCAGTGAAGAGGGGGCCAGAATAGGACCCGTTACGGTCAATAGGGACGATATAACCGGCTTGCTGCAAAAGCTTGGTCTTGAAAAAGAAATAGGTCACTTTCAGCTACAGATCTATCGTCAGAATAAGAAAGACACCTTAAAGCTTAGATTGGGTAGTAGAAGGTCAGAAGCAGAGGCGCTAGAGCTTTGTAAGGATGTGATAGCGTCTTTTTACAATGAGCGGCCAATGTTCTTAACTTCTATAAATGAAGGGCTAATTAACCCTCTTGAAGCAGAGTTAGTGTTGCCTGAGCAGTTATTTAAAAACCAACGGACAGGAAAATTACGTTTTGTTATAGATAATAGGCATGCTTAGAAAAGACTGATTTTCATATGCCCATCGACACCAATAATTTGACCAGGGTCTAGCGCTTCCCAAATATTTTCGCCTTCAAGTGGTTCCGAAGAAAAGATAAGATGATTCACTTGCCCATCTGTTGGGGCGGCTTCACACATCGGTGCATAGCTGGGGCAGCTATCTCTATCACTACATTTTGTTTTATAGGTTGAATAGAAGAGATTCTTACCACCTTGGTGGGCCAGCATAGTTTTCCCATTGGTTAAGATAAAGGTAAAGTATGTTTCGTCCTCGCCAGCATCATCTATTTTAGAATAGTCACCGCAAATCTTAACTAAATCACTTATCGATTCTCTAATTGCTTCCGCTACCATTTCTACCGGAGCATTTTTCTGAGAAAGAGAAATTTTGGTTTGCAAATTGCTTAGTATGAAATAGAAAATTAATTCGCTATCGGTTTCACCTAAGATAAAACGTTGCAATGCTGGCGTAATCTTGGCCGTAATTTTATCTCTGTGGTTTTTGAAGTTCTTAATATTGCCATTATGAGCGAACATCCAATGACCATACTGAAAAGGATGGGTGTTTAAAATAGTCTTATTTCCTAACGTGGCGTTTCTGATATGGGCGAGTACAGTCTCTGAGGAAACAAGTCCGGAAACTTTTTTGAATAGAGAGTCGTTTAAAGCGCTTTGTACTGACTTTACTAAATGGGGGGCCTCTTCTACATAATAGGAAACTCCCCAACCATCAGGGTGCTGACTACTTTGCAATTCAAGGGCATTATCGGCGCTCACCAATGAAGAATGGACCATGCTTTGAATCACCGAACGAAAGCCAAATAACCGACACATTTAGTTTTACCTTTTAGAAGTTGAGTCTCTTTATCGTTTTACAGTAGCTAAATCTTGAATAATAGGAAAGTACTTTTAGTAATCATAAGCACTTAAAAGCTCCAGAAACGCCCTGTGTGGCAAGAATTTCCCGGTTTAGTAATTTTAAGAAAGCTTCTTGGTATAATTTAGGAAGAACGTTGGGTAAGGCCCAAAAGGAGCATTCTATTTTAATTCCGGCAATTGCCAAAAAAACATATGATCGCTTGAAGTCCGATATAAAGTTTCGCAGGTTAACTAGTAATATGAAGCAAGCGATGAAAACTTTAAGAAGTCCTTTCGTGCGAGCAGAACTACTGCATAGAGAAGTTGACCGTGAATTAAAAACTCTTTTTAAAGATCCTCTAGTAAAAAAACATGTTAGCTGTGAGGCTGGTTGCACAGCTTGTTGCCACACTCAAGTATCTGTCACAAACGATGAGGCGACTTTACTGGCGCGAAAAATTCTGAATAAAGAAGCAGACGTCAATTTGGGCAAGCTCTATATTCAAGGTATTGCTGAAAATGAAGCTGATGAATTCTATAAGATTCCCTATCATATGCGGGCCTGTATCTTCTTGAATGAAAGTGGGCTCTGTTCTGTCTATGATGACAGACCTGCTGTCTGCAGAACCAATAACGTGGTCAGTGATCCTGTGGAGTGTTCTACCGAAGAGGGGATAGAAAAGCCGATTCGCTTACTAAATACCCCAACTGCCGATATGTTAATTGCCGGGGCCTTTATGGCCAGCCTAGAAAATGGCACCCTACAAAATATGGTCTGGAAGGCATTGATTCGCTTAAAAGAGGCCCGTAAAGATAAGAAATTGGCCAACCGTCCCCTTCCCAACGGGGAAAATTCGTTGTAAACCTTGTCCTATGGACATCCAAACCTATAAGCAAAATAAAATAAAAAGGCAGCAGGCCTTACCTGTGTCACGGACCATTTGCTATGCCTGTTTTCGACCTCATTCCTACTGTTTTTGCCAGAAGATTAATCCCTTCCAGACAGAAGTAGAATTTATAATCTTGATGCATCCAATGGAGGCCTATAAAGAAAAATTGGGTACCGGAAGGATTGCCCATTCATTTTTAAAAAACTCTCAAATAAAAATAGGAATTAATTTTGAAAATGATCCCCAAATGCAGAATTGGTTGTCAGATGAAACAGTAGAGAACCGAGTTCTTTATCCAGGGGTAGGTGCACTAGCGGTAGAAGATCAGAGCGCCAGCCGCGGATCAATCAAAAAACCACTTCGCCTTTTTGTGATTGACGGGACCTGGCCTTGTGCTCGAAAAATGATGAATCAAAATCCCGCTCTCAAAAACCTACCGCGTTTTACTTTTTCTGGAAGTTATCGCTCTCGTTTTTTAATAAAACAGCAGCCAGGTTCAGTCTGTTTATCGACGATAGAATCGCTGCATAAATTTATCGAATTATGGGAAGGTGAGAGTCATGATGCCATGCTGGAAGTCCTTGATGAACTAGTACAAATTCATTTGGATATTGCGGCTGACCCAA
The DNA here is from genome assembly GCA_018646195.1 of Halobacteriovoraceae bacterium. Classification (GTDB taxonomy): domain Bacteria; phylum Bdellovibrionota; class Bacteriovoracia; order Bacteriovoracales; family Bacteriovoracaceae; genus JABGVH01. Next base: position 835 of record JABGVH010000245.1, on the reverse strand, counting down.
ACCGTGAAGGCTACCGTAAAAAGCCCTACAAGGGTGTTCTGGCGCGAAAATCTCAACGACGCAAGCGCAAAATCTTTGCTTAATTGACCTCAAACAGCGTATATTGGGGGTTAATTTTGAGTCGAGGCCCCTATGGATTACGAATTCACTAAAATAGAAAAAAAATGGCAAAAATACTGGGAAGATAATAAGACTTTTAAAGTCGAAATGGATTCTTCTAAGCAAAAATATTATGCCCTCGATATGTTTCCCTATCCATCAGGCTCAGGTCTACATGTGGGCCATCCAGAAGGTTACACAGCAACAGATATTGTTTGTCGCTATAAGAGAATGAATGGATTTAATGTACTCCATCCAATGGGCTGGGATAGCTTTGGACTACCGGCTGAAAATTACGCGGTAAAAACTGGAACTCACCCTCATACTATTACAGAAGAAAACATTGGCCGGTTTCGCCAACAACTAAAAGATATTGGGTTTAGCTACGATTGGGATCGCGAGGTCGCCACCAGCCATGTTGACTATTATAAATGGACCCAGTGGATTTTTGTTCAACTTTATAATAAAGGACTTGCTTACGAGTCAGAATTACAAGTCAATTGGTGCCCAGAATTAAAGACAGTCTTGGCCAATGAAGAAGTCATCAATGGTAAATCTGAAATAGGAAGTCATCCAGTTGTTCGCAAGCCAATGAAACAATGGGTTCTTAAAATTACTGAATATGCAGACAGATTAATTGACGATCTAGAGGGACTTGATTGGCCCGAGTCAATAAAGGAAATGCAAAGAAATTGGATTGGAAGAAGTGAAGGAGCAACAGTTTCGTTTTCAGTAG